>CAZZLF010000122.1:0-6465 GCA_964654965.1 uncultured Bdellovibrio sp. | reverse complement strand
ACCCGCTCCTGGTCTCTGACCGTTGAGAAAGAGTCGCTCGACACCACCGCGCTGGGTGCCACCTACCGTGCCAATGTGGGTGGCCTGATCAGCGGTTCGGGCTCTTGCGAGATTCTCTATACCGCTTCCAGTGCAGACGAAACCAACGTCTTCATTGAACATGTGAATACCGCCAATGATGCTGGCGCTGCATTGTTTGAGCTGTATTTGGATACCAGTGGCACCAAAAAAATCAGTTTTACTGGTGTCATCACTTCGGCTGAGTATTCCGCAACCGTGGGCGAGATCGAAGTCATTACTCTGAACTTCGTGACCAACGGTGCCATCACCCTGGACATCTGATCATGGCTTTTTACCGCGGCCAGCAAGGCACTGTCTTTTTTGACAAAGATTCCAGTGGCGGTCTTTCTGAGATCGCTGCTGTACGGTCTTGGTCGATGACCGTTGAAAAGGAATCGCTCGACGTCACTGCTCATGGCGCTACTTACCGCGCCAATAACGGTGGTTTGATCAGCGGCTCGGGCACCATCGAAGTGATGTATGACGCTCCCAGTGCGGGCGACAAACTTGATTTGATCAAGGAAGTAAACACCGCCACCGACCCGGCCAACGCCAGCGTCGAACTGTATCTCGATGAATCAGGATCTAAAAAGATCACTGGTGACATATTGGTGACAAGCGCAGAATATTCTGCTACAGTGGGAGAGATCGAAATGATCACGATTAATTTCGTGACCAACGGCTCTATCTCACTTAGCATCTAATGCCCTCCACCAATCAGCGCCCCGTCGATCTGCTCACTGGGGCGTTCGATCTCAATCAGCGTCGTCGGTTCGATATCAAAGGACCAGATGGCGCTGTTGTGCTGTCTCTCTATTTCAAGCCCATTACTCGAGCCGACCGCAAACGGGCTACCACACTGGCTGCAAGCGATGAAGCTTTGGAGATCAGCACGCAAATGCTGTGCCAGATGGCCGAGCTCGAAGACGGCACCAAGGCATTCGCCGCTGCAGATGCTGCCAAGCTGCAACGCGAATTGCCAGAGAACGTGCTCAACGAGCTGGAATTATTTCTGTTCGGCCTAGGCAACGCTGAGTCACTGGAAGAAGCAAAAAACGCATAAAGGAAGACTCATGGTTGTTTTTTGAGTTCTTCCTAGCCACAGAACTCGGCAAAACTGTCAGTGAGTTGCGCAACCAGCTCACCGAGGCCGAGTTTGTGATGTTCGCTGCCTATTACGAAGTGAAGGGCGCAAGGGAGAAAGAAGAGATGGATAAGGCCAACGCCAAAGTACGGCGATAGACTGAACTTAAGAAAGGACCAGCACAGTGCCTGCAGTCGCCGTAGTTGACGTACAGGTAAATAGTCAAAGTGCTGTACGCAGCCTCGAGCGGGTCAATACTGCATCTAAAACTGCACAAAGCAGCGTTTCAAACCTTCAAGGTGCTATCACAAAGCTCGCAGGTTCGTTTGCTGCGATCTCGGCTGCGCGGTTCGTGTTCGCCAAGACCGCCGAGCTGGAATCGCAGACAAAAAGTCTGCAAGTGCTGACTGGCAGCGTCCAGCAGGCCAAACAGATCATTGAAGAGCTGCAGCAGCTAGGTGCTGTCACGCCATTTACCAGCACCGAACTGATCGATGCTGCCAAACGCCTCCAAGCTTTTGGCGTTGAAGGCAGCCGCGTGGTGGAAGTCACCCGCAGGCTTGCTGATGCGTCAGGGGCCACCGGGGCAGAGCTGCAAGGCCTGGTGACAGCGTATGGTCAGGTGGTGGCCAAAGGGCGCCTTCAGGGTGAAGAGCTGCTCCAATTCCAGGAGCGCGGTGTTGGGGTGCAGCAAGAGCTGCAAAAGATGTACAAGCTCTCAGGAGAAGAGCTGCAAAAGGCGCTCAGCAAGGGACAAATCAGCGCCAAAGCCGTTGAGATCGCATTTCAACGATTGACCAGCGCAGGCGGCAAATATGCCAACGGCGCCATCGCTCAGTCAGACACGCTATCTGGCAAGATGAGCACCCTGCAGGATGGTGTTGATGCGTTGGCCCGTCGTCTGGGTCAAGTGCTAACACCTGCGCTGAAAGCGATCTTCAATCAGGCCATCGCTGTTGTCGATGCGATTAACCGTGCATTAGCAGCAGGCCGTGGCGGTGGATTCACGCGAAGCGTCGGTGGTGCAAGACAATTCCTGAATGTCGGGGCAACCAGCCAAGCTGTAGACAATATCGCTAAGGGCATTGGCCAGGTAACCTCGCAAAAAAATCGCTCTGGTATCGAGCAGAATCTGCAGGCACTACAACAGTATCAGCGGCTTCTTCAGTCGATTGGACCAGATGATCCAAACAGCAGCCGTGCTGTTAAGTTGCAAGGCGTGGTGCTCAACAAGATTCAAGAAAATATCAACGCTCAAAAAGAACTCAATAAACAAACCGCTGGTGGCGCAGATATTTTTAAGACTCCGCCGTTAGCTAAAGGTACTGCTGGGGCAGGACGCGGCAAAACCAAAAAGGGTCCAGAAAGTCAGCTTTCGACTATCGAGGCAGCCAACGGTCTCTATCGCTCACAACAGCTGATCCAGGAGCGCATCGCGATTGCCGAATTCGAAGGGAACAAATCTGAAGTGCTCAGATTACAGCATATCGAGCGCGGTGTGGAATTGCTGCATCAGGCCGCGGCCATCCAGCGCGACCAAAACATGCTGATGCTTGACAAGGAAGCTTCTCTGCGCGGGATTAATGATAGGCTGCTTGGGAGTAGCAGCCAGTATGCGCGAGAGCTCGCTCAGTACATGCGTGAATCTGTCGAGAGCCTGCCATCTTATTTGGATAAGTTGACGTCGATGGCCAGCGGCTATAGCAGCGTGCTCGATTTTTCAAAGCGGCTTACAGAAGAACAGCAAAGGCAAAAAGAACTGGCTGACGGCATCGGCAATTCCGTTGGTCAGGGCATGGTGGGTGCATTCGATGCCTTGATCACTGGAGCGGAAGATTTCAACACCGCGCTGCGCAACATCGCATCAGGTGTGCTGGTTGACATCGCCAGACAGCTGCTGCAGGTGTTTGTGATTCAACAGGCCATCAACGCCATTTCAAATCTCTTTGGCCCCAAAACGGGTGGTTTGGCACCTGGTGTCAAATTCAACCCAGCAGCATTCAGCATGCCGAATTTGCTGGCACGTGCTGGTGGTGGCTCTGTGATGGCCGGACAAGGCTATCTCGTGGGCGAGAGAGGGCCTGAGCTGTTCATGCCGGGCCGTAGTGGCGGCATAGCCCCCACAGGTACCTTCGGAGGCGTTTCTGTGGGTGCTGTGAACATCACCGTGCAAAACACTGGTGAGAATCTGAGCCCAGCAGCTCAGAAGCAGATTGCCAACCAAGTTCAAGGTATCGTGATGGCAACGCTGGTTAATCAGAAGCGCAGCGGAGGCATCCTGTAATGGCATATGTTGACTTCAATGACATTCCATTGGTGATGGCAACTCCGGTGCGCCGGACACAACGCCGTCAACTCATCAACTTTGGGGATGGCTACAGCCAGATCTTGACCGATGGCTTGAATATTGATCAAGAACGTTGGCAGTGTGAAACCCCACCGCTGCCATATTCCAGTGCATATTCGATTGAAAGCTATCTGCTAAGCAAAAAGGGGCAACAGATTAGCTGGACGCCGCCCTTGGCTACCAAGAATCTTCAGCGGCCGTTTGCTGCAGGTGTTCTACAGCTGGGCTATGACAACATCTCATCATTGACGCTTGCCGGCTACACCCGACCAACCAATTACACCGCCAATCTGGCAACTGGCTTGCTGACTTCAGTGACAATCGCTAATGGCACTGTGGTCGATGTGACTCTGACTCTGGCAGCTAGGAATTACATCTTGGCTGGTGGGTGGGAAATGACACCGATCAGTTCTGCTTACATGAAAGTCAGTTTTGAGCTTGTGAGGATTTACGTGTGACCCAGACGCCGCCAAACGCTCAAACTTTCAAGACGCAACTGCCAGAGGTCATCGATCTTTTCACGCTGGATATTGCCGTCTTACTTCCTGCCGGATCGACCGAGCAATCGATTTATCGGTTTTGCAATTGGTCCCAGGTCAATGGCGCTGATGTTGTCTACGACGGCGACACGTATGTGGCTTTGCCATTACAAGCAAGCGGATTCGAGCTTAATACCAGCGGCCAACTCGAACGTCCAACGATCACCTTCGCCAACGTTGGTCTTGCCATCACTGGTCTAACAAATACTTATGAAGATTTGATAGGTGCCACGGTCAAGCGCATTCGAACTCTGACCACCTATTTAGATGGTCAGCCCAATGCGGATCCTGACGCCTACTGGGGACCAGATCAATGGGTGGTGGAACAAAAAACTAACGAGACCAAACTATCCGTCACTTTCCAGTTATCGGTTCCGTTTGACCTTGAGGGTCGCAGCCTTCCTGGTCGCCGTCTGCTGCGTGAGCAATGCCAGTGGATTTACCGCGACACGATTGGCTGCCATTACAACGGCGCTAATTACTGGGACGCGAACGACAATGTGGTAGGCACTTTGGCACAAGACGTTTGCGGTAAGCGCCTGGAAAGTTGCCGTCTGCGCTTTGGCTCAGGTAGCCGCCTACCGTTCGGTGGATTCCCTGGTTTGGTGGATTCGCAAGGCTGATGACACTTTCTACTTGGGCTAATCCACTGACGCAGCCACAGCAGTTGGCGATGCGTCAATACGCCGAGGCGGTTCATCCCAAGGAAACTTGCGGATTCATCCTTGGTGACGGATCGGTGGTGGAGTGCGTCAACACCAGTACGGTGGCAGATCAGTTCATTATTGCCGCTGAAGACACCGCGTTGTATTTGGACGACGCCATCGCCTGCTGGCATAGCCACGCGAATTACAGCGGTTTCAGTCCGGCTGACGTTAAGGCATGCAAGCAACTCAACCTTCCGTATGCCGTCTGGGATTGCGGCGGTAGCCAATCGTTCTGGCTGGATCCTCAGCAATCCGCTGGCCTCGTGGGACGCCCCTGGAATTACGGGGTTTATGACTGCTATTCCGCCGTGCGCGACTGGTACTGGCAGCAGATGGGCGTGGCGATGGGCGACTACAAGCGCGAATATGAAGGCGAGTGGTCAACTCGTGGTTTCACGCATTTTGAGGACAACTTCGCCGCTGAGGGCTTTTTACGCCTTCCATCTACAGTGGATTTAATTCGAGGAGACATAATTTTGTTCCGCATTCGTAACCAAAACTGCTGCAATCACGTAGCGGTTGTAGAAGACCCGGACGCCAATTTGCTATATCAGCATCTGGTTGGCAGGTTATCGGGGACTACAGCATATAGCGGATACTTCCGCGAAAACACGTATATGGTCGTGCGGAGAGCAGGCTGATGGTCACGATTCGATTGCTCGGTGAAGTGGGTCGGCGCTTTGGGCGCAGATTCCAATTAGCGGTCAAGACCCCTGCAGAAGCGTTACGTGCGCTGTGCGTTCAAATGCCTGAACTGCGCCAATATCTATTAGAGAGCGGTGAAAACGGCATTGTCTGGCGTGTCGTGACTGATCATGCAATGGGCCTCGAAGAAGAACAGTTGTTGTGGCCGATGAGCAAGCGGATGGTACTTGCTCCGATACCGGTGGGTCGTGGTGGCGATGGCGGCGTTGGTGCTGTAATCGCAGGCGTGGCGCTTGTTGCTTTTGCAATCCTCGTGCCTGGTTTGGGCGGTGGTGTTGCAGCTACCATCTTCGGCACAAAATTCAGTGCATTATCGCTTGCTGTCGGCTCGATTGGCGTGTCGATGTTATTTGGCGGCGTCGCGCAGTTATTAACGCCAACACCCAAAATGCCAACTGTCGATAATGTCGGCGGCGCATCAACAACCGGACGAAGTGAATCTGATCAACTGAAATCTTTTACATTCGACAAATCAAACGCCAATACAAGACAAGGCGAGGTGGTCCCAGTCCTTTACGGTGAGCGCATTATCGGCAGTTTGCCGGTGCTGTCGTTCGGCCTTGAGCTGCAAAACTACCTCTGATGGAAGACCTTAACAACTTGCCTGAAATCAGCGGTGCTGGTGGTGGCGCATCTGCGCCGCAACCCACGGTCGTTCAGCAAACGATTGTCGCACCAACGCGGCAGCCTGTTGAGGAAGCAAACAACCTATTCTCCGTTGCATTTGCCAAGACGGTTTATGCGCTGAGTGAAGGCGAAATTGAAGGCTTCCCGAATAGCGCAGAAGAAGATATTTTCCTGGATTCAACGCCAATCCAAAATCCAGACGGCAGCAAGAATTTCTCTGGTTACACGATTGACAGCCGCACTGGAACGGACGAAACCCAAACCCCCATGTTGGGGTTCAGCACGGTTGAAAACACCGAGGGCGTCAACACTGCGGTCACCACGGCAGCGGGTCCAATCACCCGTACCATCACCGACCTAGACACCGAGCGTTGCCGCGTCATCATCAGCCACACC
>CAZZLF010000121.1:0-6469 GCA_964654965.1 uncultured Bdellovibrio sp. | reverse complement strand
GGACAAGGAATCATCCCACAAGGATAAGGTTTCCAGAATGGTAGAGTCCCAGGAACATAAGCAAAAACAGCTCAAAAAAGATTATGAAGTCAGAATTTCCGATGAAGCAGAAACACTGGAGCGCAAACTCGCCCTGACCCGCGAACGGAATGACATCCTGATTTCCCAGGAACGCGAAAGAGGCGAAAAAGAAGCAGATCGCGTTCGAACCCAATATCAACAAAAAATAGAGCAAGAAAAGAAATCCGGTGATGTTCAACTAGGTAGACTACAGGAATATTACAAAAAAGCCGCCGATGAACTCGGACGCCAATTTGAAAAAAGTGCTCTTCGTGAAAGCCAAAAAGGAGGTCGCTCATGAAAACCAGCGAATTTGAAAGTTTAAATCAGGAAAATCGTTTTGAGAAGGTTGCTCAGCCCCTCGAGCAAGGTGCTCGCATCAATGGTATGCAACAGGTCGTTGATTTATTACGCCATGCTGATCCGGTTTTTCGTGAGTCATTGCTGAAACGCCTTCAGCAACGTGATCCGGCTTTGGTTCAAAACCTCAGAAAAATGTTTCGTTAAGAAAATAGCTTTAAAACACCGTAACGAAGTCCGCGGGTAGAGATGACGACCTTCTGAAATCCGAGAACTTCCATTGCTCTCCAGAAAATCAATGCACCGGCCAGGATGACATCAGCTCGTTTGGGTTCCATGCCTGGCATCGATTTACGTTCTTCGATCGTTCTCCACTTCAATTCCTCGACGATTCGATGAGCATCCCCACGCGTTAGCACAAAACCATCAATTTCATTTCGATCAAATTTCGAAATTCCTAATTGGATCATGGCAAGAGTGACCGCCGTTCCGGCGACAGCTACGAAATTTTTACGGGAGGAAATCATCGGCTTCAATGTTTGAAGTTCCAAATCGATTGCCTCTTCACATTTCCAAAATTCCTGATCCGAAACAGGATCTGATTTTAAAAAACGCTCTGTCATTCGAACAGCCCCAATGTTCAGGCTTTTTCCGCCGTCTATTTGAACAATTTCGGTGCTTCCACCCCCAATATCCATCACTGCGATTTCTGATGGATTCATGCCAGGAATTGCGGCTCCAATAAATGTAGCTTTCGCCTCTTCAGCGCCGGACAAAACGCGGAACTGAAAACCAAGTTCACTTTTGATGCGTGCAAAAAAATCTGCGGCATTTGAAGCGTCTCTTGCCTGAGCGGTCCCGACAGCAATCACTTCAGAAGGGTTGATTCCAAACGACTTCACTATTGAAGAATATTTTTTCAAGCACTCAAAGGTTCTCTCCATGGCCTCTGATTGAAGCTTTTTACCCTGATCAACTGCCTGCCCCAGGCGAACCACGTTCGATTCATCATGAAGTATGATTTCATTTTCAGAACCTTCTTCTTTTACAAGAAGAAGGCAAGTATTCGTTCCCAGATCAATTGAGGCTTGTTTTTTCATGGTTTCGCCTTAACGTCCGAATAGACCTTTGAGGGGGTTGTCTCCACCTATCGCTTTTTTAACCGCGTCTTGAATTACATTCTTTGCTTTGGACTTCAATTCATCGCCTGCCACTTTCGCCAAACGTCCGGCTGCAACTCCAGAAACATATTCGACTGTAGACGTATAACTCGGGCATGGAGCGCTCCACTTGCAACCCACGGTGATCGGAAGAACGAGCGGGTCCTTATCGCCTTTCGCTAATGCATTTACGATGGTTTTTCCCGCCACAGATATATTCACTGGTTCAATCAAATGTTGATTATCAATGAGTTCCCATTTTGCATCGATCATTTCATCGATCAACCCCATCTTGGTATAGCCTTTGATATCAATGCCGCTTTTAGTAGCAGCTTTGGCGTAAAAATCAGGTGCCTCGAGATAACCGCCATTGATCGAGAAATGACCTGAAACCAATTCATAACGCGTTTGACGATCTGAAGGTAAATTCACTTTTTTCCCCTGAAGAGCAGGAACCTTTGCAGCAATCTTGATGAGGGAATCTCCGAGTGCCGAATTCACCATTTTAGCGATATCCATCGATTGAAATACGGCATTGTTGATCTTGAAGTCCCCTTTTAACTGCAGTTTCTTTTTCACTTCATCGGGATTGAAGCTGGAACCCGAACCCTGTATGCCCGCAGAAAGTTTTCCAACGATGGTGTTTTTGAAAGATTGAAATTGGGATTCCACCGCCTTTTGCATATCTAATCCAGCCACAGAAAGGCTCATGGAGTAAGTCGGATTGGAAGGTTTCAGATCGGTTGTGAAATTACCGGAGATCGCTCCGTCATTCATGCTCATCTTGATTCCAGTCAAACCTGCGGAAAGGTTTTTCATTTCCACTTTAGCTGAGATATCTGCAATCCGGATATTCATCGCTTTGATGAAAGCGAGGGAAATCAAACCGTTGATTTGCATGTTTTTCATGATCTCATTCTTACGAATAGGCTCAAGCATGGCATCGTAATCCACTTTCGCACCATCCGAAGATCCAGCTTTAGATTCGCTTTTTTCTCCTGTTTTGGAGGCAGACTTTGGAAACTCGATCCACTGATCCAAATCCATTCCTGAGGAAGAAACTGCAAAACTCAACTGTGGTTTACTGAACGAAATCATTTTTCCGTTCATCTTCAAATCATTTCCTGGAGCTTTCATCGCGACGTCGAACTTTTCAATCCGATCTGTTGCGATCAGGATTTCAGCATTCACCACGGGTTTTGATTTCAGGTGCGGACCTTTTGCAGAAAATCCATCCGCTTGGATGGCTGCCTGATATTCAAGTTTATCCGGAGTCCCCTTTGCACTACCCTTGAGACTGACCTTTCCTTCGAGCTCATATTCCTTCAGCATCGGAACCAATTCGGACCAAGGCTTGAGATCAACCGGCTTTGCCACAAAATTGATATTGGCTCCCGATGACTGCTGATACTCTCCTGTCACGTCGATTTCAGCATTGTGAAATTTCATGAGCGCCTGACTCAACTTCAAAACTTCCTGAGTCAATGAGCCCTTAAATTTGAAATTGGCAGGAATTCCTTTTTTCTTTACGAATAAATCACCTTTGACGACTTCCAGATCATCCGCGGTAAAGTTGGCATTGACCGTTGCACTTTTAAATTCCGATCCACTGAATTCAGGTGAAAGATCGGCAAAAAGTTTTAATGGTCCGGTTACACTGAGGTCGGTTCCCATTTTCGTTTTGAGATCAGCCCAAAGTTCAATTTCAGTTTTTCTAGAAAGGGAAAAGTCCTTCACCCTCAGATTGAATTGATCGATGGTATTGGAAAGAGACATTGCCTCGTCTTTATAAACCAATTTGGCATTTTCAATCGATACACCGATATGAGCGTTCAAAGCCATCGAAGGCAGGGCAACTTTTCCGGTGGGTTCAGTCGGCTTCGCTTCTGCGGCGGCTGTAGCCGTTTTCACCAGATTCATGACATTGAGCTTTCCCTCTTTGCTTTTCACTACCTGAATTTCAGGTTGAACCATGCGAAGCGTAATCAAGGGTGATCCAGAAAATACAGAACTGTAGGGCATGTCAAAAGAGGCAACTTTCACCGAAACAACCCGGTTATTAAACTGATCTTTGAGCTCTAGGCCATCAATACCCACATGAATTCCACCCCAGAGATTCAGGGAAAGTTTTCCAAGTTCAAACTTTCCGTTCATATGGTCATTCACCGCCTCAACGACTTGAGGACGATATTGGTTCACGTCAATCACGAACGGAATCACCAAAAGAATTCCAAAAACCAAGAAAAGCATGACTCCCAAAATTAACGCAATTTTTTTCATTTTTTCTCCATTATCCTTTTAACTTTTTGATGACGAGGTCTTGCAACATGGCCGGATTCGCTTTTCCTTGCGTCGCTTTCATCGCTTGTCCAACAAAAAAGCCGACAACCTTGTCTTTTCCAGAACGAAACTCTTCAACTTGTTTGGGATGATTCTGAATGATCTGATCGATTACCTGCTCCAATGCTGATGAATCATTCATTTGCTTCAGCCCCATGCGGTCAACAATCTCACTGACTTTTCCGCCTTTCTCAAACAAGACAGAAACAATCTGTTTCGCAGCGGTAGCAGAAATCGTCTGATCTGATACGAGTCTGGCCAACTCAAAAAAATGTTCCGGAAGAAATGCGGTATCTGAAATGTTTTTACCAGATTCATTCAATAATCTGCTGACTTCACCATTCAATAAATTGACCACGGTTTTCGCCAGAGCATTTCCACCCTCAACAGAAACCGATTCCTCAAAAAATCTAGCCAAGGATTTCGATGAAGTGATCAGGCCCGCATCGTATCGAGTGATACCAAATTCGCGAACGAATCGATCCCGCATTTGATCGGGTAATTCCGGAAGTGAAGCCCGAATGGAATCAACTTGTGCTGATTCAATCACCAACGGCAACAGGTCTGGATCAGGAAAATACCGATAGTCCTCTGCCTCTTCTTTTGAACGCATTGAAAATGTCTGGTTTTTCTGGGAATCATACAAACGGGTTTCCTGAATCACCTTTCCGCCGGAAAGGATCAATGCCTTCTGTCGTTCCACTTCATAATCAATCGCCTTTTCGACGAATCGAAACGAGTTAACATTCTTGATCTCGGTACGCGTTCCGAATTTTTCTGCTCCCTTGGGGCGAATGCTGACGTTGGCATCACAACGGAAATTTCCCTCTTGCAGGTTACCATCACAGATTCCAATGTGAGTGACAATGGAATAAAGCTTGCGTAAATATGCTCCCGCTTCTTCAGAAGATCTCATGTCGGGTTCGCTCACAATTTCGACCAAAGGGGTCCCTGCCCGATTCAAATTGATCAAACTGAATCCGGAGTGATGGGTACTTTTACCAGCATCTTCTTCCATATGAATTCTTGTGATGCCGATCCGCTTTGATGTAGAGCCATCTGATCCGAGCTCAATGTCTAAAAATCCTTTTTCGCAAATCGGAAGATCAAACTGTGAAATCTGATAACCTTTCGGCAAATCGGGGTAAAAATAGTGTTTTCGAGAAAAAACATTTCTCAAATTGATGGTGCAGTTGGTGGCCAGTCCGGCTTTGATGGCATATTCAACCGCTTTTTCATTCAAAGAAGGAAGCGTACCTGGATGACCTGCACATACTTCGGTTGTATTGGCGTTCACTTTTTCTTCTGCAACGCTATCGCCTTCCGCAAGTCGTGCTTTGGCGGTAGAAAAAATCTTTGAATCCGTTGCTAATTGCACATGGACTTCTAAACCAATTACCGTTTCAAATTCGGTCACACTCATTTCGATTCTCCTGCGAGAATTTCAATCATTCTGGCAACCTTCAACAATTTCGATTCTTCAAATCGGGAAGCAATGATGTGCATTCCGATGGAAAGTCCTTGATGATCTTGACCGACAGGCACACTCATTGCGGGAAGCCCCGCCATTGAAGCAGGAATGGTGAAAATGTCCGTCAAATACATCTTCAGTGGATCTTTCGACTTTTCGCCTAATTTAAACGCGGTAGAAGGGCTGACTGGAGAAACGATGACATCTACTTTTTGAAACGCATTCACAAAATCATTACGCATCAAACGACGAACCTGGCTGGCTTTCCGGTAGTAAGCATCATAATAACCGCTGGAAAGCGCAAACGTTCCAAGAATGATTCTTCGTTTCACTTCAGCACCAAAATTGGACCGGACCTTACGGTAAAACTCGTCCAGACTGCTACTTTTTGCCGCTTCGGGAGGACGAACACCAAATCGAACTCCATCATAACGAGACAGATTTGAAGAAGCTTCGCAAACCGCAATCACATAATAGGTGGCAACTGCATAACGAGTATGCGGAAGACTTACGGGAATGATTTCTGCTCCGTTTTCTTTTAGTCGGGAAATCATCGCTTCGATGGACTGTCTGACTTCTGAATCGATTCCATCGATGAAATATTCTTCGGGAACTCCAACCCTTAATCCTTTTGCCTCATTTAAACTGGTTTCTTTTACAATTTTGCTCCAAGACTCTACCGTCTGATCTGAGGTTGTGGAATCCTTGATGTCCGCCCCTGACATGACTTCACAAAGCAAGGCCGCATCTTCAACCGTATTTGCCATTGGCCCTGTTTGATCCAAGGATGATGCAAATGCGATCTGTCCATAACGGGAAATTCTTCCATAAGTCGGCTTTAAACCGACAATTCCACAAAAAGAAGCTGGAAGACGAATGGAGCCGCCCGTGTCAGTTCCCGTAGCAGCAAAGCACAATCCTGCAGCCACAGCGGTGCCAGAACCTCCGCTGGATCCCCCCGGTACCCGGTCTGAATGAGTCGGATGCAAGACGGGGCCGAATGCGGAATTTTCATTCGAACTCCCCATTGCAAACTCATCCATGTTGAGTTTTCCAAGAGTGATCGCTCCTGCTTCCTCCAATTTATTTACCGCAGTGGCGGTGTAAGGAGGAATGTAGTTTTCCAGCATTTTGGAAG
>CAZZLF010000120.1:0-6483 GCA_964654965.1 uncultured Bdellovibrio sp. | reverse complement strand
ACAAAGAACAGTCGTGCGGTAATGGGAAGGGATGATTCATTCGGATCGTTTGCCAGAATGCAGGCAACATTCTGTGCCCAAACCCTGGCTTTCGAGGGTCGTGGAATGTTCTATGACATTTGTCATGGCACCACCGTGAAGAGCTTTTACCTGAACAAACCTGAATTGGATCTTCGCTACAAGGATTACTTACCAACCTTGGACTATGCAGCGAAAGTAAGAGCCAGCTCCAAGCTCACCGGTAAAGGTATCTGTGCAATGAATGATTTCAGCACCCGGAACATTGTTCAGTGGCTGAAAGATCAAGATCAAGAATTATACAACGACGATTCGCTGGAATAATCCTGAGAGAATCAACCGATTTAATTGACCCCCGAACTTTCTGAGTTCGGGGGTTTTTTATTTTTAAAATGAATGTTGACAAATTAAATAAAGTTTGTGTAAAATCCCGGCTGCTGATCAAAGGAGATTTTTATGAGAAATAATTTAGCGGTTTTGAGTCTTACTCTTGCAGTTCTGGCATCCGGCTGTGCTGAAACGGGTTATACAAACGGGCAACCGTATCCAACCATGAACTCAACCACCCCATTCAATAATCAAGGAATGTATCCAAACTACAACAACATTCCAAACTACAATCCTGGATTCAACAACATGAATCAGGGCTGCTTCAACAACTCATCAATCTCGCAAAATTGCTACAATCCAAATCTTCAAATGAATGCAAATCTCCAGGCACAACTGAACATGCAGATGATGATGAATCAGTACACTTATCGCCAAAATATGTTTTCCTGGCAGATGCGCATGAGCACTCCTGGCTATTACAACCTGAATCAATCCTATAGCAGCTGCTTTCCTCGCCCGGTATATACCACTTACAGCACTCGTTATAGAGCTCGTTCTTATTGCTCTGGAAGAAGAAGTTGCGCGGATGTGATCATCGTTAGAAATGATTCATCAACGCAAACCGATGATCAGACCAATACCAATTCAAATACAAATAGCAATTCGGATCAAACTTGCACAACTTGCAACAACAACAATGGTAACAACGGAACTCAAAACAACATCAAAGTTCTTCCGATTTCCTGGAAAGGAAAAGATGCAAAAGCACTTTACGACAGACTTGCTCGCGAAGAAGAGGTTCTTGAAAAAGGCTTGATCCGCAGAAGCAAAGGTTCATTTGCTAAAACCGGCGAGTTCTATAAGTGTATGATCGAAGGAAGCAAGAGAAATGCAGACGACTACGTTTGTGATCTTGAGATTCGTGTTGAAGACGGCTTATTGCTTCGCCAATTCCCTGCGGGAAAAACCGGTACTCCATTTATTTCAGGAATCGTTTACGAGGGAGACCTTTTGAAAGTGGGAATGCCTGGAAACACTCCTGAAACTGGATTACTGACGATCGCAGGCCCTTCAGCAAAATACCTCTTCCAAAGCATGCATTCTGAAGAAGCCACAGGAACCGTGGGCGATGCAACAGGTATCGAAGACGCAACAGAAGCAAAAATCAGATCAGCTGGTGCTGTAAAATGTTTCCAAACCCTGAACACTCGCACAGAAGCCACTCAATGCGTAATCAAGTTGAAGACTGATACTGGCGATGTCTTGGATGTAAAAACAGTAACTGCTCCAACTCCAACACCAACGCCATCTGATGCTCCTGCTCAAGATGCAGCTACTGCCAATCAACCTTCAGAAAAGTAAGATCTAACGAGATTTCCAACGTCGATGGCTCCACAACCAGTCTTGTGGGGCCATTTTTATTTGTTCTTCCAACCCACGTGCGAGCTTTTGGGTGATGACATATGCCTTGATGGACTCATCCTCTTCAATACCATGTGAGGTAGCAAACTTTTTCACCTGCTCCTGCTCTTCAGCATTCAATTCTTTCAATGAAGGAATGGGGTCATTGAAAACCTCCAACCTAAAAGCGTAACGAGATCGATCGATTCGACGAACCCACCCATATACCGGAGTCAGATTCATTTTCACGCTCAACAATCCTGGGCCGGGAACAAAATAGGTTCTTTGATTCAAAAAGGGCAATTCCAAGGCCTTAGCGTAATCATGCGGGGCTTGATCCGAAAGTAATCCCACAAAATAGGGGCGATCCTGCGACTCTGATAAAACCGACCGAAGTCGCTTGATCGGAACGAAAACCGCTCCAAACTTTTCTCGAGACTTCAATACGATGTTATTCAATTTTTGATTCGAAAGAGGTTTATAAACTGCCAGAAACTTGTGCTTTGACATCACAGAAACCGATAAGGATACCCACTCCCAATTTCCCATATGACTGGAAATGCCGACTAAACTTTTCCCGTCGGCATATAGTCGATCGAGTATTTCCGGATTTTCAAAACGACATCGATCCAGAATCTCTTGACGACTCATCGACGATGTTTTGAAAGTCTCGAACATCAGATCGCAAAAATATTGAAAAAACTTTTTTTCAATTTTGATGATTTCAGAAATGTTTTTATCCGGAAATGAGCGGATCAGATTTTCACGAACTGTTTTTTTACGGTACCCGACTCCATAATAAACCAGCACATAAGTCACATCAGAAATAAAATGCAAAACCGGAAACGGGAGGAGCGAAACCAAGAAAATGAATAAGCCTATCAAATTCATTTTTTCACCGAGCTTTTTTTAAAAGCCGGACAATATCCGGGGCGAGGACCAATCTTTGGAAATTTTCGACAGACTTCCGGTCTTTTTTCATAAACAGTGCAAAGCCGATCTTCTCCCAAAAAAATACAATCCCTACCGTATCGCTGCTCGATGATGAATAACCCACTAGCAGCATGGTATGAACGTAAGTAACCTTCTTTCATCAATCTTCTGGCAACTTTTTTAAGACTTGTCGCTGCCTCATCTTCGGTAATCAGCTCCAGTCGAATCAGGTCATAAGCACTGACTTCCAGAGGCAATGTACAGCAACCTGACCAGCATCCTTCACACATGCCGTTTTTATATTGTTTCCAGGTACTCGGTTTTTGCACTTCAGGTTTCATGTGATTCAGAAGAAAAGCTGACCACCCAAGGACCAGCCATTTGTTGAGTTTCGAAAAGTAGATGTCTCATTTTGATCAGTTTCAAACAGGTAAAAACCATAAACCCTCAAAGGACCAAAATCGATAAATGGCCCTGCTTCAACCCGACTTCCGGTCATCACCCCCAGAGTGGGGACAGAAACCGAACTAAGGTACTGACGGTAAAGCAAGTAGACTCCAAAATATTTATGAAAATAGATTGAGGAACTCAATCCAAGATAACCCTGGCGATAGGAAGAGGGATGGGTGAGAAAACGGATTCCGGCTTGAAATGTCAGGTTGGTATTCTGAACATTGTATCCAAAAAGCCTGAAATGAAATCGCAAATGATCTTCGGGACTGAGCACTTTTTCATGTTGATACTCCAAACCAAAAATACTGACGTAAGCTCCAGCCCCATAATTGAATGTGACCGACTCCCGATACGTCAGAGGAATCATGTTGTAAGCACCCAAAATAAAGAACTCATACGGCGATGGAGAGTTTAGTGCCAACCACATATCCTGCCACTTAAACTTTTCTCGAGTTGCCATCCACTCATCCAGGCTCCAGCGCGATTGCCTTTTAACCTCAGCTTTTCTTCCTACAAAACTCCAGGGACGACTTCCTCCAGATGCTCCTCCGCCAGAAGTCTGTGCTATAGAGGGTAACGAGCACAATAACGCAAAGCTCATAAGCAAAATTTGAAAGCCTTTTTGATTTCCCATCATTCTTCCAGCTTAATCCTGAATTCACTTGCTGTGTTAATGTTTTTTATGACCTAATACTTCATAGACCAATGAGATCCACACGGTTAAAAACCCAACTTTTGATGCCATTTCGTTTACTTCTGGTCTTCTCTTTTATATTTCATCCCGAATTTTCGTTTGCTCAAGTTCAATCTTATCCCCCAAGAGAACCGTGCCAAACTTCAATTCCAGCCCCACTTCGTAAACCAAAAAACATCATTCCTCTCGGATGCGATCGGCCTTTTACCATTCATGGTGAAATCTACTCGGTGGATTCCCCTCAGTCACAAGATGCTTCGACCTTGAGTTACTTTGTAAAATCAGTTCCTGAGGCTGATGCCCTATTGATGGAATACCGGGAAAACCGCCTCAGCAGTAAAACCAGCGCTTATATCGGTACTCTTGGAATTCTCATGTTTGTGTTTTCCAATACGATCGCAAAACAGTTTGATGTTTCTGCCCAAGGTCCGGTCCGAGACACCCTTCGAATCGGCGGCCTGGCATTTACCGCTGGGGGATTTTTCTTCACTTTTGCCCATTTGAACCAAAATGAGCAGTTAATTTCACGTTCCGTTGAAGCTTACAATAAGGCTAAACCGGAAGATCCGATCGAATTACAATTTTCTACAGGATGGATGTTTTAGTTTATGGGTTGGCTAGACGAACTTCAAAAAAAGCAGGAAAGTGAAAAAAACAATCCCACTTCTGAAGGCAGTAACCGATCCCACTTTTGCTGGCATTGTGCCCATGAAATTGCTGCCAATCACTTTCACCGACAAGACACCTGCGATCACTGTGGGCGCTCCACCCATGCCTGCAAAAACTGTGAACATTATGATCCTACCTTCAACAATCATTGCCGCGAATCCAGCGCAGAAAGAGTGGTTGAAAAAGAATCTTCAAATTTCTGTGATTTTTTCAAGGCTTCCACCCGAGGCCCAGGCGCAGGAGCAAAGTCGGCAAATGAATTAAAATCTGCGGCAGATTCCCTTTTTAAGAAAAAGTGAACAATTCCCCTGAATTTGCAATTCTTTAAAGCACATGCTAGCTTCTGAGCCATATGGCAGACGAAAAGATCCCCATGACCATAGAAGGCAAACGCCTTTTAGAAGAAGAACTAAAACACTTGCTGCAAGTTGAACGACCAAATGTAATTGCGGCAATTGAGTTTGCTCGTTCTTTAGGTGATCTGTCTGAAAATGCCGATTATTCCGCAGCAAAAGAACGTCAGGGATTTATTGAAGGACGAATCCAGGAAATTAATGGCAAATTTGCCCGCGCTGAAGTGATCGATACCGCGTCTATAAAATCTGACAAGGTCGTCTTTGGTGCAACGGTCACGATTGAAGATCAAGATTCCGGCCAAAATCTTACCTATAAAATTGTCGGAGTGGATGAAGCTGACATTAAAAAACTCAAAGTGGGTGTGACATCTCCTTTGGCAAGATCCTTGATTGGAAAAAGAGAAGGTGATGAAGTGGAAGTCATCGCACCGAAAGGCAAGCTCAGCTACACCATCATTTCGATCAAATACAGTTGAAATCAAAGGCAGTGTCACCCAAACCGAATCAAAACAACTTTCCAACGAATCCACTCGATACCCAGGTTCAATTCATCAAGGGTGTCGGACCGAAGCTTGCCTCCATCTTCAATTCGAGAAACATTGATACACTTCGCGATCTTCTTCACTTCTTTCCCAGAACTTATGAAGACCGAAGTCAATTGGCTTCGATTCGTGAAACCAACGAAGGCGGCAATGCCTCATTGAAATTAACAGCCCGTATGAGCGGATTTAGACCGCTTCGAGGGAAGTTTTCAAAAATGTTTGAAGTCAAGGCGCAGGATCGCGATGGTAACTGGATCACACTCAAATGGTTCAGGGTATTCAAAGGTTTTGAAAAGAAATTCGAAGCCGGAACAACATTCATCGCCACTGGAACCATTAAGATTTTTGGCTCGGGACGGGAAATCGTCCATCCTGAAATCCAGTTTGATATTGAAGATGATGTTCATGTTGGCCGGATTGTTCCCGTCTACGTTGAAATCGATGGTATTCCGACCAAAAAATTAAGAACGATACTTCATTCTGCGCTGGAATTGGGCAAGCCCCACCTTCAGGATGACCTCCCCAGCGAACTCTTGCTCCGCCATCGCTTTCCTTCTTTACCCGAAGCAATTCAACAGGCGCATTTTCCCGATCTCCATCATCAGCCGGCCATTGATCGTTTGATCTATGAAGAGTTCTTCAAATTTGAATATCAAGTCCTTGCTCAACGGATGAATATCCAAAAAGAAAAAGGGCATGTGATTCACGTTCAATCGCTTCAGGATAGTCTTGCAAAACTATTGCCCAAACTTCCATTTGAATTGACTGATGGACAGAAAAACGCGCTTTTTGAAATCGCCCAAGACCTCACTTCAGGGCATCCGATGAATCGACTTCTTCAGGGGGATGTCGGAGCCGGCAAAACCGCGGTAGCACTCCTCAGTGCGTTTGCTGTGATGGAACAAAAATCACCTGAAGGTAAAAGTTTTCAAGTAGCAATCATGGCGCCGACTGAAATTCTTGCAGAACAGCATTTTCTAAATGCCCTGAAAATTTTCGGTGATTTTGCTCCGGTAAAATTGTTGGTTGGAAAATCAACCACCAGCGAAAGAAAAGCCATTCAAGCACAGCTAAATACAGGGGAACC
>CAZZLF010000119.1:0-6487 GCA_964654965.1 uncultured Bdellovibrio sp. | reverse complement strand
CAGCATTGTCTACTTCAACGTAGGTGGATCAAAGAGTTCATCGATCTTCATGGATATTCACGGGATCGTGATCGTTCTTAGGGGAACGATGACGGTTGCATTATTGTGTTTTCCATTCGGAAGACTTTTTAACGCGTTAAAGATCGTCGCTAGAAAAGTACTGGGCAATATCGATAATGATTATGACAAAATGATCGAAATCATCACGAATACTTCCCAGGTATATCGAGCAAATCCAAAAGCGGCACTGGAGCAAATTCCCGCGGATGCGCATCCTTTTTTCAAAGAAGGAATCCAGATGCTGGTTGAATACGGATTCAATTCGGAAGATCTCGATAACATCCTTCAAAATTCAATTGATGGTAAGAAGAAGCGGGACCATGATGATGTGAAAGTATTTCACACCATTTCGCGTTTCCCGCCTGCATTTGGATTGCTAGGGGCGACCGTAGGGATGATCTCCCTCCTTCAAACCCTCGGAGAACCGGGTGCTCAGGATCGAGTCGGTCCGGCAATGGCAACCGCACTCGTTGCAACCTTTTACGGTTTGTTACTGGCAAACCTGATCTTCATCCCGATTTCAGAGAAACTTCAGGAAGTCAGCAGTGAAGACATCGTCATGCGCAATCTCATTAAGGAAGGTGTTCTCTTGATTCAGGAAAAACGCCATCCATTGCTCATTTCTGAATATCTGCGTTCATTCCTAGAAGCAAAATATCGGAATAAGTCCGGTGGAGCAGTCGGAGAAGAAAGTCAGGCCGCTTAATCAGGATCAACGAAGGGTAATTTATGTCACAGCAAGCTCAAAAGCAGAAGCCGCAGCAGGAAGAAGCGCATTCCGGTTCGAGAAGGCGTAAGCGTGATCGTCATCATTCATCTGGACATGGTGATGCGGCGATGGCTCATGACGAATCAAACTGGCTCGTTTCTTATGCAGACATGATGACCCTTCTTTTCGGGTTTTTCGTTTTGATGTACACGTTCAGTCGTATTGATACGAAAAAGTTTGAAGTCATTCGAAAAGATGTTGCCCGTTATTTTGGTGGGCAAGTGAAGGTGACTCCGACTTTGAAACGGGTTGAAGATGATGCCAAGGATGTGATCTCGAGTTCCGGCTTGGATAAAAGTGTTGAACTCGTTGCCAAGGATTCACAGATCGAACTTAAGTTCAATGGACGCATCAATTTCGTTGCAGGAACCGCAAACTTGACCGAAGAAGCGCAACATGCGCTTGGAAAATTGATTGATATTGTGAAGTCGAGCGTTCAGGCTGACTCAATTGTAGTCGAAGGTCATACGGATGATAATCCGATCAATTCTTCGATTTATCCTTCCAACTGGGAATTATCCGCAGCACGTGCATCGACCGTGGTGAGAGAATTTGAGAAATTCGGATTTGAACCTTCCAAAATGACGGCGGAAGGTTACGGATCCTCTCGTCCGGTGGCTCCCAATCGGGACAGCAAGGGTGAGCCGATTATGGACAACCAGGAATCGAATCGACGGGTGATCGTGACGATCGGATTCTCGAAAGAGGTTCAAGCCGCTGTCAGCGCCATGAAAACAAAGATGTTTTCTCCACGCGATGAAATCAAGAAAAATGCAAAAGATGATACCCCATTGGTTCGTACCGGTGAAGGTGAGTTGACCTGGAAAGAAAAAATGGATCAAGAGATGAACACGGTCAATGAAAAACTCAGAGTGGCTGAAGAGCGCTTGAAAGAGACGAGGGAAAAAGCCGTCGCTGCAAAACAGCTTTCTGAGTTGAGAGATCGTCTGGGCAAAATTCAAAATGAGATAGAATCGAAGCAACAGGCGATCGACCAGTTTAACCGTGTACCAGCTTCGTCACCGAAGGGCGCGCCTAAACAGAAGAAGCCTTAATAAAAATTGGTCATGATACCGGTCAATAGTTCGATCCCGCTGTATTTGATCGAACCAATGGTGGTCTCTTGTGAAGTGAAGGATGCAAATCGGTAATGCAGACCCATGAACAGGGTTGCATCTTCGGAGTAGGGATAATCCACACCGATTCCCGCAGAAGTCTCCAAGATCAAAGCGGCAAAGTAATTTGGATTAGACGGCGTTGAAGTTCGCGTCGGATCCGAAATCGAACTCTTGTTTGGAGTGAACTGAAGCTGAAAATAAGGACTGATCCGATTTTTGACGATGATGGTATAGTCTTCTTTGACTTCTCTCGAAGACGAAAGACCCAAAGGATAAAAAATAGCAGTGACGCCGACTCCGGAGTTGGGAAAAGATCCGTACTGGCTACCGATATCTGCTAAAAAGTGCAGGCCAAGACGGGTGCGTACCGAAGGGATGTCCCAAAGAAACATGGGTTTCAAGCTGATGATTGGATCAAGCTTGGTCGATTCTGGAAAAAGTGTTCCTGCTGTGAAATTGATAAACGAGTGACCAAAGCCCATGCGAAAGGTCGGCACATCAATCAGTGCATGCGCGGATTGATTCGAGGTTAGAACGAAAAGCCCAAGTGTCAATAAAATGACTTTTAAATTCATGAGGTCTTCACCGCTTTCTCTAAAGTTTAGAGATAGTTAGTCGATAGAGTCAATAGGAGGATTCTTATGAATCATCAAAATCTTCTGACATGGGCATGGTTTTCATGCGTAATCTCACTCGGTGGGGTAATGATTTCGGGATGCGCATCCCATTATACGGTGAAAACTTATCCAACAGGAGCTCAGGTTTACACCCGAGATCTTTCCACAAATGAGAAAAAGCTGATCGGGGTTTCTCCTGCCGATATTTCCGGTGAAGCAAAACTCGGTGACGTGTTTTTTGTCGTGGTTGAAAAGCAAAATTACAAGTCCAAAGAAATTCTGGTTCATGCATCAGAAGGCGAAACGCTCACGATCAATGCGAAGCTTGATCCGATGACGAGTGAAGAATTGGCCTCTTCCGCAGAGAAGAAAAAAGATGATGAAAAGAAGCCAGAACAGCAGCCACCGCAAGATCCCAAGAAAAAAGATAAAGATTTAGAAGCGCTGATCGAAGAACTCAAGTTGCGAGTGGCGCTACTCGAAAATACGACTACATTTTATAAAGACGCCATGTTCTCATCCCGGTTTGCTGGAAATGGTCAGGCCAAATTTGACCGCGATCGCAATGATCAGATCATTCAAACCATGTTTGAAGCGCAACAGGCGATTACATCCCGAGACTATACTCGCGCAAATACACTGATTGATGATGCAATTCAGAAAGATGAATACCTCGCTCAGGCTTGGCAGCTCAAAGGTTCTTTGAATTATCTGCAGGGTGATTTTGGTGGGGCCAAGAAAGCTTGGGAGCGCTGTCTGAAAATTGACCCTTATGACAAGATTGCTTATTCCTATCTAGGAAGAGTTCATGAAAAGTTGGGGCTTCCTAAGTTGGAAAAGCCGGCTTCTGGCTACCGCTATCCTGCATCCTTGATCGAAATCGAGAAGAAAAAATCTCCTTCCTCCACAAATTAAGTTACACTGATTTGGTGAGAGCTATTTTATTGCTAGGATTGTTTCTTGCCATGCCTGCAAAGGCGATGAAGACTTCTTCATCGTTTGACGTCAGTTACGGACTAACCAGTCTTTCGCTGGTAACCCAGGAATTGGGTACTTCGATTGCAGTTCCTTCCCTGACTCGAACCATTTCATCTCAATCCGGTATTGAAGTCGATTATAGCGTGGCGATGTTCGACTATCGAACAGTCGCAACCATGTCCTTCATGCAATATATCAATTCCAGCCTGGGACGGATCCCTGTCAGTCGTTTTGGTCTCGGAGTCGCTTATCATTTTATCCGCGTGAATGGTCAGCGGGTCGTGATGGATGATGGAGTCGAGGGAAAGATCTGGGGAGTTTCACCAGCAGTCGAACTATCTTTGGGATTCAATAAGATCTCGATCAATGATCCTGGAAATCCATCTTATAATTTTACAGCCGCATTCATCGATCTTCTTCCAAGATTGGTCATTGAAATTCCAATCAGCTCTTCTTTTTTGCTGGTGATGAAGGGCGGATATCTGTTTTCAGTCGGAAGTTACAGTGATCTCTTTGATATCGGCTATCACGGATTCACGATCAATGCTGGATTCCGTCTCACTACTTTATGATTCGTTATATTTTCATAGTATCCTGGTTGGTCATGTTTTATTTTCTAGTTGATTCCCGCGATCAGATCAATCGCTTGGAAGAAGAGCTTTCTCAGGTTGAAGAAGCTGCGGCGAAACCCGAGCCTGTGAAGAAAAAAAACATCAAGATCATCCAGTCGAATCAACCCAAGTCACGACTCTATTCTCTGTTATATGAGATCAATAAAGACGGAAAAAAAATACGGTATCGTCCCGGGGTCATGACAATTGATGATCATAATCTGGGAAAAGACGACCGTTTTCTTGATCTTCTTGATTTGCTTTATGAGCAGGAAAAAATTCAAATGATCGAGATCCCGAAAAGTGCGGAAATTCGTGAAGACTTGAAGATCGCCGGGTTTGACCAGGATTTCGTTCAGGTTGCACCGGATTCGGTCTGGAAGATCCGCATTCGGGAGTGAGCTATTTCTTGATGTGGGCGCTGCAATTGAGGCGTCTCAATGATTTTTCAAACTTCACTTGAATGCCTTCGATGTTGCACTCGTCGTTGATGTAAAAACGATAGGTTCCTGTTTTTAAGGCAAAGGGGTAGTTGGTGAGGTATTTCCCGATTTCTTTTTCATTTCCATCGAAGACATGGACTCCCACGACTTTTGGATAATCGACTTGAACGACACCGGCACCGGTGATTTCGACTTTGAATAGCCCGCCCGGAACAATCTGGATATTGCGTTCGTATTGTTCAAAGAAGGGGGAGGCGAAAATATGAATGTCGTATAGCCCCGATTTGACCTTGTAAATTTCATCACTGGTGAAACTGTTGACCACCTTCTTGTTTCGGTCCAGGACTTCGACATCGAGCAGGTTTTCAAAGAAGTTGACTTGAACTGCCCCGATTCCCTGAACCTTGAGGGTGACTACTTTTTTCGGGGGAATGGTGAACTTCTGAAAAGTGAAGACCGGATCCAAAAGCACTTCGGCGATGTAGTCGCCAGGAGGAATCTTGATTCCATATGTGGAAGTGAAGTCACGAAGGTACTCTTTTTTACCGTCCTTGATCTGGTAGAGTTTGACCGGCACCGGACTCATGGACGGTGTTTGAACAAAGAGATTGTTCTTGGATCGGTCTCCGTTCTTGCCCATGCCCATCATGTTGTTAATGTCATCGAGAGCCTGTTCCAGATCTTTATTGTCTTTAGCACCGAAGGTTTTTCCAAGACATCTGAGCTTGTCGAGATCTTTTGATTTTTCCTTCATTCCGATTCCGGTGACAAACATTTCAAGATCGAAAACTTTTTCCTGAATCGCTTTCTCTAAAAGAAGACAGCTGTCGCCACCGCAGGTTTCCTCACCGTCGGTAAAGATCATGATTCGCTTCGGACCGGGATAACTTTTCAGATGATTGATCGCCATTTCCAGGGAAGACGCGATCGGTGTCATTCCGGTTGGTGCGATTTTCTTGACCGAGGCTTCGATCTTGGCCAGATTCTTTTCACCAAAAGGTATGGCAAAGTAATAGTCTCCACAATCATTCTTTCGGCGGCTACCGTAGACAATCATTCCCACTTCGGCTTTTTCACGCCATTGATCGCGCATGTATTTTCCGAAAAGCTGTTTAGCGAAATGCATTTTTGATTTCTTAGCCTCAAGGATCTCGCCCATGGACCCTGAACCATCGAGCAAGATGACTACTTTTGGTTTTAAGCCTTGGTCGAGATTTTCATCTGCGTATTCCACACTCGAAAACAATTCAGCAGTGAGTGGAAGTTCAGGATTCGGTGAAGGGGTTGGCTTGACTGTGTTCGCAGGGGCAGCCAGTGATGTCGAAACGAGATTCAAAAATCCCCAGATCATGATTGAGATACGGGATCGATCAAGGCGCATAGACTTTTCCCAGCGCTACGATTTCTTGATCGGTTTTATTTCTCAAAGCAAAATAGAATGGACGGTTGAACTCAAGGGTTTTGTAAAACTCCAGGCGAATGTCCTGAGAGACGGCTTCTTCCGGTTTGGAAGGTGAATCCTGGTTGATACCGAATTCATTGAATTTGAACGGAAAATAAAGAAGTACTTCAGCAGGAGCATTGCTCGAGTTGAAAAATGATTCCATTCCAGAAAGAAGGATCGCTTTCTTGGCAAAAAGTGGTTTATTTACGCTAAAAGCTGGAAGCTTAAGAACGATTCTTTTATCCTTCAACTGGGATAATGCGGATTGAAAATTTGATTTGGTGAGAATTTTCACGGATTCCTGAAGGGTTAATTCTTTTTTGGGAAGCATCAACACCATTTGAAACGACTCTGAGTTCAAGGGTAATTCCAAATATTGGAAGTATTCAGTCTCATGAAATGGAAGTCGTTGGTCCAGTTTCATGCTTTTTGCCCAGGACGCCTGAT
>CAZZLF010000118.1:0-6494 GCA_964654965.1 uncultured Bdellovibrio sp. | reverse complement strand
CCTTATTGTTATTTTAAATCGCGTTGGTCGGTGTCGGTACTTTTACAAAATCCATCATAAATGTCATGCCGAAGAGATCACTGGATACTGGCGCTTGAAATTTTTTCAGATTGCGAACTGCACCGAGATCAATCTGCTGGCGATACAACACGGTCGGATCCGCGCATTTTACAATCGATCTCAACAAATTGTCAGCGTATTTAGACTGGCCCTTACAAACGATGGTTCCACGATCTGAAATCTCTTTCAGCGTGATATCACCATTGGCCTTCAGAGACACCAGGTTCACTACACCGGGAATTTGACTACTGGTGATCCGGTAGCTTCCTGCGATTTCTTCTAGAGTATAGGCATTAGCCATTGGGGAGAGAGTTAACACAGCCAAAATCACCGTTTTCATTTTATTCATGGTCTTCATTCTATACTCCTGACCTTTCGGTCTTACATTCAATTTCGTCTTAAACGCTTGAAAGGGGTTATAGAACAGGGTCCATACTTTGTAAATAAACTTTGTGTATTTATGCCACAAAGCGTGGCACATGGGTGCTACACCTAATATCAGCTAGGTGTTTGATATCCTTAACTAAAAGACATACTCCCCGATTCCATCGAGGCCGTTCTGGCGGGTAACGAAAATAAGTGAACCATTCGGCGTGGTGGCAGTTGGTTCTTTGTAATGAAGAGTGGTGTTCGGCTTGCACGTCAAACCGGGCATACTCCAAGTCAACGTGGTTTCAGAACCCACTTGAGTCGAGGAATTTACCGAGTATTTGTACAACTTTCCCGTCGTGCTTCCGCAGTAATAGAGATCAATCATATTCGACAAACGGTCCTTGTGAGTGAAATTATAAAAACTGTGTGGGAGCGCCCCGGTCAGTGCAGCGATATTTCCACCGAATGTGGAATAAAACACTTTGTTCGTCGCCGTAGAAGAAAACAAATACGCCCCTAATTGGGCCGAATAATCGATATTGGTTGGACCATAAGTACCACCGTCTTGATAGATCGCAGTCGTAGCAAGCGCATTGCCCGCAACCGGTGAAGTGTTTGAGCAAGTGGAATCACCCATGAAATGTGACTGGGTGTAAAGGTTATTGCTGATATCATAGGCCTTGATCATGCAATTGGTTTCAACGCCATTGATCCGAACCTGTCTCGACAAGAAAATCTTGTTGTTCAAAATCCCCAATACGGAACGAGCGTAAGTCGTGGGTGCATTGGCTGGCGCTGAACTGAAACTGATGTTTGCACCCGGCTTTCCATCGGCCAAAGGGTCATAATAGTAGTAAGAAGTGGCGACTCCATTTCCAGCTACCATAGTGGAAGTCCCACTGCGTGTGTATTTATACAAATTCGCCACACTACAAGTTGAGTAGAGATCACCGTTATTCGGGTCGATTCCAAATCGCCACGGACCAGTCCAGTTATAGCAAACACTGCGCGAGCCAGGGAATTTCGGAACGTTCGCATTGATATTCAATTCTCGATACAAATTCGCAAACGCATCCATGATCACAATACGACCATCACCGGTCGCTGAAGGATCCGGCTTGATATCAAAAATATTTCCGAAACGCGCATTCATCGCCAAGGTAGCATCATTGTCGGTACCGTAACTTGGCTGCTGACCGAAGATCGTAACGACTTTGCCCGAATCATCGAGTGTACGGATCGTTCCTTGATCGGAAAAATAAAGATTTCCGGCCTTATTCACAAAAAAGGTATCGATATCGACACTACAGGCAGTGGCAAGAGTGCCATCTGCACAAGGTGCATTTGGATAGCTTCCGCTGATTCCCACCAGTACTTGTTTGGAAGGAATGGAAGTAGAATTACTGATGGTGACTCTTTCCAGAAAATAGCGGCCTCTTGGAACCGTATAGATCTTTCCATCCAAACCAGTAAACATCGCACGGTTATCGAGTCCATTCAGGTTGTATGACCCGATCCCCGGATACCCTGAGGCCGTTCCACCATTCGGGTAATCCATCCGGGTATAAAGTTGATATTGATCCAGTGGAAACCGGTACTGAACCGCCTTGAGAAAATTTGTAATGATGAAAGTGGCCGGATCAAAATTGAATGCAATATCTGCATAATAGCTTCTATAATTAGTTCCATTGATCAACTCCGTATGATCCCAACTCCACGTGGACTGATTCGACAGCCCGACACCACCGGTATAATTGATCGGAATGATGGTATTGCTCGAAGCCTCATAACGATAATCAACCGCAGATAGTTGATTGGAATTGAAGATCAGATCACCATTCGGTAAAGCATTCAGGGAAACATTTGAATAAAAATAACCTCCCAAATTCGAAGGATTGATTTTGAATGTGGTAGGTGCAACCGGCACTGTTGGTGTCTCAACTGTACCCCCGCCAATAAACTGCGTGATCACCATGGTGCTTAAATTCACTTTTCGAATCTGATCATAATCATAAATCAAAAGGTTATTTGAATGGTCGAGTGCGATTCCCCTGAACGTCTTGATGCGAGTGTTTGCATCAATGACTGAACCGTTCCCCACGATGGAAGCCCCTATTTTGATGAATTGCTTGAGAACACCGTTTGCCGGGTCAACCCACACCAACCCGTTGATCGGGTCATAATAAAAGATCTTACCGTCATCCGAAACAACCAACCGGTGTTTATAAAGAGACGCAGATGCCTTACCACTACCCCACGTTCCGAACACAGCAGTTGCAGCACTTCCATTCAATCCGGTTTCAAGGTTACCTGCCAAGAAGCGAACTTTGGTGTCGTTCACCGGTACTGAATTATAAAACACTGTGGTGCCCAGAGTATCGGTCGCTACGACTCGAACACGGTAGTAAGTGCTCGAAGGTGAAGTCAGAACTACACAACCGGTAAATCCAGTGGTCACCGTACATCCCGTACCATTGAGTGCGTTTTGAAGGTTAGAACCACCGGTAAACAAGGCATAGTTTGTATCATCGGTCGTATAATAGATACTGATCGGATTCGCAGCCAAGCCCTCCAGGTCACTGGCGTTCCATTTGATGTAAATCGAATTACCACTCCCAACCATCAGTTCCGATGCAGCAACCGGACTTGAAGGCGAATTGGTGTTCGCCACTTGAAGTGCAGTTACCTGCGGAGGCGTTCCAGGATCAAAATAAATCAGATCTCGATCGACCTCACTGGTTCCCGCACCAGAATTCGAAAGAGAAGAAATATTTCCTGCCTGATCTCTCACCCATCCGTAAACGGTATAGTTCATCTTGGTGAAACCGACGCGGAAGTAATATGTGCTAAAACTGATTGAAGCTGAAGGAGTCAGACCGGCCGCACTCATTGCCATCCAACAACTGTCACTGGAAGTCGGCGCCGTGGAAGAATTATATTTGAGACAAAAGTCAGTCACACTCGAAGATGCGTCGTTCGCTTGTAATGCCACTTTCAAGTAATTGCTGTTCGTCGTCGTCGAATTCGCCGAATCGGCATTCAACGTCAGCATGGTCACCTGTGGAGCATTTAAGTCAGTCGTGTAATTCGCAGTTAGTGTCGTTGCAGGATTCCCCGCTGCATCCGTATAATCAATTGATACACCAATCGCAGTGCCGTTACTGTTGGGTGTATTGATCGTTTGAGTGAAGGTCGTCGCAGTCGTGAGAGGACCTGCAGAAAGAGCTTTGGTGTAACTCGTGGTGGTGCACCCGGTACACGTGATGGTAGCAGTCGGTGAAGCCTGAACGTTGAGCTCCGTCACATTGAAAGTGATATTAACTGCTGCATTTCCTTTGATTGCGGTATTCGATAATGGTGAAACCAGCGCCAAGACTGGTGCTACCGTGTCTTTTGAACGAAGGAGCGCGGCTGTAGTAGTGGAATTACCGGCGACATCACTCACACTGGCGGTGATGGTGATGTTGTTCGTTCCATCGAGCAATGAACTTGCATCAATGGAAGTTGAAAAAGTTCCTCCTGCTGTACAACTTGTGGTTTTGGTCACGGTGGTTGATCCATCCGAGATGCCAATCGTGATGTTACCGTTGATTCCCGAAGTCGCATCCCCGCATGTTCCTGCAATCGCATAAGCCGCATTATTGGCGTTGTTGATCCAGGTTGCGATCGATGCGCTGGTCAGCGTGAGTGTCGGGTTCACCGTATCTTTCGAACGCGTTCCTTGGGTTGCTGTCGTCGTATTACCCGCAAGATCGGTCACGCTTGCGGTTGCCGTGATGTGATTTGTTCCTTCCGTCAAAGCAGTAGCCGCTGTAGTGTTGAACGTTGTCGAGTACGCACCACTATTACAAGTTACCGTTGAAGTTTTGATCGTGGTGCCGTCATTCAACTTCACTGTCACCAATCCACCACCACTGAGTCCGGTTCCGACATCGCCACAGGCACCACTCACGGTATAAGCCGTTTTATTTGAGTTATTGATCCACGGTGCAGCCGTGGTGATGGTCACTGTCGGCGGAGTGGTATCGATCACGATCGGGCTCGAACAAGTACTCGTGGATGGATTCCCTGCTAGATCAGTCGTCGTGATTTTGTAGGAATACGTTTGACCGTCTGTTCCTGTAAATGGATTAGTGTTTGTCGAAGTACCAAGACTCACCGGCGCACCCACCGGTACCGAGCACGATCCGTCTGCATAAAACTGAAGAGATTGACTCGCAAGATCTGTTGATGTCGAAACGGTCCACGATGCAGTGATGGCTGTGGAATTTGTTGGTGAGGATTGAGTCCACGCGAGGCTAGATGCATTGTTCGGAGCGGTCACATCACGAGTCACACTCACCGCGCTTGAAGTCGTCGCGTTTGTCGCCAAATCACTGATCATCGCCGTGATCGAGTGAGCGACTTCAGTCATGAGGGTCGAATTCACGGGTGTGTTCGCAAGATCAGGAATGCTGGAATCAAACGCACCACTCTGACAAGTCGCCGTTCCCACTGTGGTTCCATCGGATTGAATCGTAACAGTGCGCCCTTCTTCACTACAGGTTCCAGAAATTTTGTAATTCGTCGAATCGCTCGCAATATTAATAAAGCTGCTATTGGTAGGAACACTGATCGCAATCGTCGGAGGAGTGGTGTCGACCAACATCGGATTAGAACAACTCGAAATCCCCTCATTTCCCTTTTTATCGTAGGAATAAATCCGGTAAGAATACGCCCCATCGATGTTGGTCAGAAGGGTTTCAGAATTGGTCACTTTTGAAGGAAGTGCAATCAACGCTCCTTTCTTCACCGTGCAATTGGCATCTGAATAAAATTGAATCTTCTGGTGGTCAAAATCAGACGAAGTAGATGGAGTCCACGTCGCCGTGACTGCATTTTGATTGAAGGGGGTCGATTCGACCCAGGAAAGCGCTGCAGGATCATTCGGTGCAAGTTTATCTGCGTGCGGATTGCGAATAGCAGTTTTCACTCCACAAGCGCTCATCACGAATGCAGAAATGGCCAAAAGCAAGACTTTTGAACTGATCAGTTCAACTCTCTCCACGCAACCCCTCTTTTATATTATCGGTTGCTTGACGATAGAGATAAATGTGTCAGGACCGACACAGCAGGACTCAAATCAATTATAATTCAGTTAAAAATCAATCTTATTCAACTATTGTGGAAAACAGTTCAAAATATAGACCGTTCCACCCACAGATAAGAAAGCCTTTTTTTGACCAGGAAGGACGCGCATCAAAGCAGCATTTGGAATGGCACCACCAAAAGCTTTGTCCAATTCCTTCGATCCGACCAAGGTATCAGATTCACCTTTTTTGATATTGCTTAATCCTGACATTAGCGGGTACGAATCCACCGACTCATCCATGTGAATTACTTTGATTGTCTCACCATTTTTATTTTTTTCTAATTGAACCGCGGCGAGGGAATCACCCTGGGTAGAACACTCGAGTACCACACTTGCATTTGCCTGAGCACCTGCCATCATTGTCAATGCAACCAACATCATCCACTTCATTCTAGTTTTCATTTTATTCTCCTAAAGCTTACTACCATTACTGATTTAAAACTACATTGCCTGTTTTTTTAGAGATCAATTTTACATTCTTCAAAGAACAGTAGAACGTGTCCTTGTCGGTCATGAACTCAGTCACTCGATCTAGGGATGCAAGCGTCACTTGAGCATCATACAGTACTTCGTCGTTCACCTTGACCAACACATTGAAAAGTACCGGTGTAGCCGAATTCATTTTGATACAACCAATGCTGGCACCTGTCTCAGGACCAGTGGCCACTTCCTTACTCCAGCCATTGATAATTTCTGAAGCACTCAATTCATGTGCCAGTTGTTCGGGGTGAATCCTATCTACGCCAGACGCTGCATCAGCATTAAACCATTCAAAAAGAGTATCACTGCACTTACGGCGATATGCCCACCCGCGCTGGGCAGAGTTCGCATAACTCGCAATTTTTACACCCGACTGAACATCGAACTCTTTTCTCAAATAACGGTTCAAGGCGCGACCCACGCAACTATTGACTGTACCTTCGGCATTGGC
>CAZZLF010000117.1:0-6511 GCA_964654965.1 uncultured Bdellovibrio sp. | reverse complement strand
ATGCGTAATTAAATATTGTCAGTAATTTTTCGCCCTGTAAACCCTAATATTTGATTCCAACAGGTGGAAAATTGACGAGGAATATTAAATATTTTATACATAATTAATCATTTGTTTCTCGGGCTCAAAATGGTATAATGAAATTGCTTAGGGACCAGTTCAATACACATCTGGACCCGACAGTCATTGACCCAGGGGGCTGTGCCTGTCTCATGGTGAGCATGCCTGCCTTAGAGTAGGAAGCCTAAAGTGAGCATACGGCGCCCACGTAAAAATCTGGGGCTCCAATGTCAGTTCTGGGACCTAAGCTTCTTTAGATTTGACATTCCACATTATTGGTTCCTAGAATTAAGTTGCTATGAAGAAAAAGGATTCTGTTCATATCTCTGAATCGTCCGGTTGGATCCACGATCTGACCCGGATCGAGATTTCACCTGAGGCTGAAGCACTCTATGGTTTGAGCCAGGGGGCCCCTGAGCAAGCGATTGAAGAAAGCACCGTCGATTTTCTGAATGACCTCAGGTCATATTTTCAGGAATACATCCGAGTTTTCAATTCGTTCTCCGATGCGGGTAAGAAATTTTCAGAAATTAAAATTTTCAATCTGACCCAAGGAGCAGCAGATTTCATGCTGTATCGAAACGGCATCAAGTTGATTGTTGCGAATACCGCTCACGGGGTAATTCAGTTTTCTTACGACCAGCACTCACCAGCAACTGCCGGTGCCAAAACCGAATTTAATGTGCCTCAAGCAGAGGAAATATTGGCCCAGATGGGTGCATTTGGGGTGATTCGCTGGACCTATCGCTCTGAAAGTGTGGAAGAAGAACAGGTTTCAAAACACTTTTTCAGCGAGTTTGTGCGGGCTTCCCGAGAGCAGAAAAAGATCAAGCCGAGTCAAAAGGTTCTTCTAGAGCAGATCAAGGCTTTGCTCCAGGAGCAAGGGCTGAGCCTCGATTAGTTTCAGGGTGTCCGTAAAGTTCAACGAATAATCGATCCGTGAACCGGAACCGGAAGCATCAGAACCTTCCAAGTATTCCGTGGGTAAATTGAACTTTTTCAAAAACAATCGGGTGAATTCAAAAAGGGATATTTTAGTTAAACCTCCCACGTGAAGGATTCGGTTTCTCACATCGAGCTGGATAGATTTTTTCAATACTTCAACCAGGAATGAAATGTGAACAGGGTTGTGAAGTCCCCGCGTAGGTATTTGAATCTTTTTTTGTCTAAGAGTGTCTTCTCGAATTTGGTCCAGCCAGGAAGAGTGGTCCAGTGTTCCCCGACCCAGGAGGGGTGCACACCGAATGATTAAATGGTTCAAGGACCCTGTTTTTACCATGTTCTCACCACTGACTTTTGCTTTTCCGATCTGCGTGCCTGGAATCGTGGAGTCGGTTTCGGTATAATTGCCGTCGATTCCTGAAAAAACATAATCCGATGAGATATAGATGAATTTAGCCTTCAAAAGATCGGCAGCATGAACCAGATGGGTGGTTCCGCCAGAGTGAAGTAATTGGGTGGTGCGAGCATCTTTTTCTGCTTCTGTTTCACTGTTTTTTCCCATGCAATAGACAAGGATGCTGGGTTCAATCGACTTTAACAAGCGATCACAAGAATCTTTATCAGTGAGATCGGGCAACAAGATATGGGTTACATTCCGAATCGGCGTGTAGGATTGGTGGTAGGTGCTAAAAACATGATAGTTGTCGCTGAGCGCTCGAGCGATCGAGCTTCCAACAAAACCATTTCCGCCGATGATCAGGAGCTTTCTTTTTTCGCCCATTCTAATTCTCCCTGACAACAACCGGAGTGAGGAGGGATCGTTTCATTCCAATCCTCCTCATTCCAGAGTTTATTGATTCTAGTTTAACTCACTACCCGAGAAGTTTTAAAGCTGCCTGGGCTTGATTGTTTGCTTGGCCCAGAACTGAAATTCCAGACTGCATGAGAATATTGTTTTTCGTCATTTCTGAAATTTCCTGAGCCAGATCAGCATCTCGAATTCGGGAATTTGCAGCAGAGAGATTTTCGTCACTGATGGCCAGTGAGTTAATCGTGGATTGAAGCCTGTTTTGCATAGCCCCGAGATCTGCTCTCACACTATTGATGCGGTAAAGCGCACTATCAATATTTGCTAAAGTAGTTTGAGCTCCTAATTTTGTCGAAATGCTTTCTGATACGAGTCCGAGTGAATCCAAGGTGACATTGGCATTTTCAGCATTGTAAACAACGCGATCCGTAGTGGGCTCATTGTGAATACCGACCTGTATCTCGAAAACCCCGCCGGTACCATTCAAGAGTGCGGTCCCATTATAATTCGTCGAATCAGCCACCCTTTGGATTTCCTGTTTGAGCGCCTGGAACTCGCGATCGGTGAAGGCTCGCTCGCGGTCGCCGATGGTATCGGAAGCAGCCTGGATGGCCAGTTCTCTCAGTCGAACCATCATGTTCGAAACTTCGTTCAGTCCACCTTCGGTTACTTGTACGAGAGAAATTCCGTCTTGTGCGTTTCGTTTGGCCTGTCGGAATCCCCGGATGGAAGCCTTGAGGTTTTCAGATATTGCCAAACCAGCGGCATCGTCACCAGCTCTATTGATTCTTGATCCACTGGAGAGACGCTCCAATGATCCATCTAAATTATTTTTCGTATTTCCCAGTGTTCGCATCGCTGCAAGCGAAGCAACGTTGGTATTAATTCTTAATCCCATTTCTAGCCTCCATTCATGGTTTCAGTTCCTCCTTGAACCGAGCTTCCGATCCCTCATCCGCTCACGACATCCATGCCGATTTTGTTAATTCTGATTTAACCCAGAAGTTTGACCGCTGATTGGATCGAGTTATTCGCTTGTCCAAGCACCGATATCCCGGATTGCAATAGAATATTGTTTTTGGTCATCTCTGACACTTCCTCAGCGAGGTCAGCATCTCGAATTCGACTATTTGCTGAAGCCAAATTTTCTTCACTGATTCCCAGACTGTTGATCGTGGATTGAAGCCGGTTTTGCATGGCTCCAAGATCTGCACGAATTTGGTTCACGTGGTTGAGTGCATTGTCGATTACTCCAAGAGTGAATTGAGAACCGAGTTTGGTGGATACGCTTTCTCCTGACATACCCAATGATTCCAGAGTGACATCAGAGTTTTGGGCGTCGTAAGTGACCCGGTCAGTGATGGGGTTATTTCCGGTTCCTACCTGTATTTCAAAAATACCGGCCTGACCGTTCAGAAGAGGGGTTCCATTAAAGGATGTGGAAGCTGCAATTCTTTCCATTTCAGATTTTAAAGCCTGAAACTCACGATCAATGAAGGATCGTTCCCGATCACCAATGGTGTCGGAGGCCGATTGGATGGCCAGTTCTCGCAGCCGGACGAGAATGTTGGATACTTCGTTCATTCCACCCTCACTGACTTGAATCAGGGAGATGCCGTCCTGTGCATTTCGTTTTGCTTGCTTGTAACCGCGGATCTGTGCGCGTAAGTTTTCAGAAATCGCCAGACCGGCGGCATCATCGCCCGCACTGTTGATCCTGCTTCCGCTGGACAATCGTTGCAGGTGTTTATCGAGATCTTGTTTGGTCGTTCCCAAACTTCGCTGTGCAGCTAAGGACGCTACGTTCGTATTTACTCTCAAACTCATGTTTTTATCCGCCTAACATATACCAGATCCTCCTTGATCATCACTCGGGAGACCGATCCCGATGCCGGCAGTCCTTGCCGGAATTTTGTTTAAACTTTTATCTCTTCTGGTCACGATTACCCCCACATGCTCCCAAGTTCCTCTTGTTCACATGCAGGGATTGATCGATCCAGGAAACAGATTCGGCTGCAACGCCTCTTCTGGGTTAAAATTTCAGTTCAGCCTTAAGTTTGTCCTCCCAAAAGGCCGAGAACATTCTTCATGGATTGGTTTGCCTGCGAAAGAACCGAGACACCTGCTTGCTGAAGAATCTGGCTCTTGGTGAGTTCAGAAGTTTCTTCTGCAAGGTCTGCATCTCTGATTCGGCTATTGGCAGCCATCATGTTCTCTTTGTTCACTTGTAAATTATTGATTACAGACTGAAGACGGTTTTGCATGGCCCCGAATTCAGCACGAATGGAAGTGGTGTAATTTAATGCTTGGTCGATTGAAGCCAGGCTGTTTTGAGCTGTTTCTTTTTCAGCAACACTGGTGAGATTTAATCCCAGTGAAACTACGCTGACATTCGACATATAAGGGTCAAAAAGCTTGATTCGGTCAATGAGCGGGTTGTTTTTGGTTCCGATTTGTACTTCAAACGCGTTTCCGACCCCATTTAAGAGGGGGTTACCATTGAATTCAATCGAGTTTGCAATTCGATCGATCTCGGAAATGAGCAATTGGAATTCGGTATCGAGAAACTTTCTTTCTTTTGGTCCGACGGTATCGGAAGAAGCTTGAACACCAAGTTCACGCATCCTGATCAGAATGTTGGAAAGTTCAACCAATCCACCTTCAGCAACTTGGATCAGCGAGATCCCGTCCTGTGCATTTCTTTCTGCTTGCCCAATTCCACGAATTTGTGCGCGAAAACTTTCAGAAATTGCGAGACCGGCGGCATCGTCACCAGCATGATTGATTCTGGAACCTGAACTGAGTCTCTCGAGTGTTCGATCGAGACTTTGTCTCGTGCCTCTTAAGTTACGTTGAGCAACGAGTGACGGAACGTTCGTGTTTATTCTTAATCCCATACCTTCCTCCATGAAGGTTTCACTTCTATCCCAAGTGTTGTTCGACCAATCCGTGGTCACATCTGGGTCTTCATCATACGAATCGGACTGTGTCCGCACGGACTTTAGAAAAAAATTTGGTGAAAATGAAAAAAAATGAAAAAAAAGAAAAAAAATTAAAATAAACGCTTGAAGTTCTTAAGAAGCGCTGTAACATCGAAATTGTCAGTAATACTAAATTTATTGACTTAATGGAGGAAAAAACAATGGCTAAGAAAAAAGCTGCTAAAAAGAAAACTGCTAAGAAAAAAACTGCTAAGAAAAAATCTGCGAAGAAGTAAGTTTTTTCCAAGCAAAGAATTGCAAGAGCCTTGAACGTAAGTTCAGGGCTTTTTTTTTAATAAATCCCGCAAAAACAGGCAAAAAATTCCTATTTTACATTGTTCAAAAGGGCTTTCGACAACCTCTTGGCGAAGAATATCCCACCATAGATCCAACCCGTATAAACTTGAATCCTTTCAGCCCCAGCTTTCATTCGTTCCACAGCATCCCGCTCATTCATGATTCCGCCAACACTGATGATGGGCAAGGAAGTCAGGGATCTGACTTCCTTTAGCTTTTCTAAAGAGATCACCGACAAGGGGAGGCCGCTGTACCCTCCGGAATATTCCTTCTGTCTATATATATAGGTCCCGCTCAGGGTGTTCGTGAGGACCAAACCGTCAATTTTTTCAACATTAAGGGCATCGACCGTTTTTTTCAGGTCTTCTGGAATCATCTCGGGAGCAAGTTTGACCAAAAGGGGTATTTTTCTCTGAGATAAGGCAATTTTGGTTTTTACCGCTTGAACGATCGGAATCAGGTAACGAGGATCCTGAAGAGCCCGAAGTCCTGGAGTATTCGGTGAACTGACGTTGATGACAAAATAATCGGCACAATCCAAAAAACTTTCAGCTACTTTGGCATAGTCTGAAGCTGCATCATCGTCTGGAGTTAATTTATTTTTGCCTAGATTGACACCGATCTGGAAATTTTGGGGAAGATTCGCCCGAGCTTTGCGGATCCGCTTGGAAATGATCCCTGCACCTAAATTATTGAACCCCATTCGATTAAAGATCGCTTTTTTTTCAGGAACACGAAAAAGACGGGGCGCTGGATTTCCTCCTTGAGGTTTGGGAGTCACTGTTCCAATTTCAACAAAACCAAACCCAAGCCTGGGAAGATAGGGAAGAAAATCAGCATTCTTATCGAATCCCGCGGCGAGTCCTACCTTTTCCTGTCCGGGGTTCCATTTTCGAGAAAGAAAAGGATGAATGATCCGGATAGTTATCAAAGCAAGTTGGTGAGCTGCTTCCGGAGAAAATAGAAATAGGAGAGAGCGGATCAGAAACCTCATGCGCTTCCATAATATAATGCTAGACTAATGACATGACAAAAATCTTTTATGACCGTTCCGGAAAAGCGCACAAGATCGGATCCGGAGCCAAGTCAGAGAAACCCGCCAGACCAGAACCTTCCCGAAAGCCGGATTCCAAAAAAGATTTTAAAAAGAAGCACACCAAGGATGATCGTCACCCTGCTAAAAGACATTCTTCTGAAAAATGGACTAAATCAGAGCATCGACAACATCGAGAGCATCAAAAACCAGGAAAGTCCTCATGGATCAGCCTGAAGGGGCGGGTCGACAAGAACAAAAAGGGGTCAGCATTCCTCATCTTTGATCGCTCGGATCTGGAAGATCTTTTCATTCCAAGAAATTATGCGGAAAAGCTATTTCACGGTGATCGAATAGAAGTTTTGGTCAATCAAACGGGTGAAATCGAAG
>CAZZLF010000116.1:0-6533 GCA_964654965.1 uncultured Bdellovibrio sp. | reverse complement strand
GCATCCGTGGACACAATTCCAACATCAGCCGATAAAGAAGATCATGTCAGCATGGGGGCCTGGGCGGCAAGAAAGTGCCTCTTGGTGATCAAGAATGTCGAACGAGTGCTCGCGATGGAACTTATGGCTGCTGCTCAAGGAATCGATTTATTGCGACCTCTAAAAAGTACGCCTAAAATTGAAAAAATTCATTCACAGATCCGAAAAAAAGTTCCTTACTTCAAAGAAGATGCCCCATTCTATGAATCGATTGATTCGATTGTGAATTTAATTGCGAATTATTGATTGGCTTCAGAACTGAATTGGAATCAGGACGAGTTGATCGAGGCAGAAAAAAGCAAGTTTGGAAGGTTCTGTTGAAGTGGCAGGAACCAAGTTTCCGACTGGCCGACAACCTTCTACAGCCTTAAAGCGCAGTAAGGCCGGTTTTGAAATTTCGCCTGTAGATGGATCACCCACGATAATTTCTGAAACTTCATCATTAGCCACGGATGCAGGAATATAAAGGCCTGGAAGCCTGTTTTTTTCGTGGTTTTCAATAATTAACGGAAAAAATGCTCGGTTGAAAATCATCGATGGAATATAGCTAAAACGGTTGAGGGAAATCGATGAAGACTGGTGTGAGGAAGTTCTAAAAAACTTCAGATCAAACCGGGATTGTACAAAAGAATACTGCTCTTCTGTTCCTTGAAAAAATCCGGAAATTTTAACCAAAGAATCCAGCGAGTTTTCTCTGTTAAGAATCACGTCATCACTCGACATTGAACTTTCGGATAGGGTTGTTAATCTCAAGTTTCCCGGTGTGGAAATACCTGAAAAAACGGTTCCAGAGATTTTTCCATCTTTTAAGCTGTACTTTTGTACAGATGAATCAAGACCAATCAACATGCGGTATGAGTTCAATGACAGTTTTGATCTTGAATGGATTTTGTTTGGTAGATCTAGGTCAAGGTCCAGTAAATAATATTCAGCAAAATAGCTTGAGCCCTTTGCGATCAACACACGATGATCAGGAAGTATTTTTATCGGCAGTTCATGGTCATCGAGTAAGAGTGTACGGAGATTTCCATTCAGGATGAAATAGATTCTTGGGATCTTCGAATTTTCAAAAATTGGTGACCAAGGATCATCTGGAGGCAGATCGAGGGAAGGAACAGTACCTGCTGCGATCCAAAGTGGCGTTGGCATTCCATTGATAGATTTCCAAACCAGATTTTCATTGAGTAGGGTGACATCGGTATCCAAAACCTCGAGCTTTAACGGTGAAAGAGAAGAATCGAGAATTCTGATAATAAAGGCATCTCGTTTTCCAGGTGTTTTTTTCAATGAGACGATTCCGTAACGGTCCTTTTGAATGCGGTAAAGATTTAAAATCGTTTCTTGACCTATTCCATCAATTTGTTTTGAAGAAGAAACTTTATCTTTTTCGATCAAGGTTAATTCGTCATCAAAAATAGAGTAAAAACCCGGTTCATCGTTAACGTCTGAGGTGATGATGCTTCGAATGGTACTGATCTTTTGGGGATTCAAGCCTTTGATGGGAAGAAAAGATGCATTTTCAGGAAAACTTGCGGGGGCGATCGTTCTGTTGATTTGTAATGATATCGGAAATTGATGTAAAAATGATTTTCCATCCATTCCGACTGTTTTTACCGTTGCTGTCAGGGTGAGTGTGCTTTCGGTTTTCGAGGAAATTGGCAAAGTAATTGGCGTTGTCAGAACCTCATTTTCATCGATCTGATCAAAATAAAAAATTTTTGAGTCAAAACTGATTTGAGTGGAGATGGCTTTTTTCCATCGGTTGACCCATTGTATTTTGGCTGTGATCCACGGATCTCTTCCATTCCAATTCAGTTCAATTCTGGACTTCATTTCCGGGATCACCATCGGTTGTGGCTCAACCCTGATGGAACCAGCGATATCAAGATTTCCAAACCTGGCAAATTTGGACTCTTTCTTGTGATCTGTTGAAAAGTCTCCGACAATATTGGAATGAAAGAGTGCTTCCCGACGAGTGGGGCGGCTACCTAATAAAATTCGGTTCATGGTTTCGCGCGCGGAATATCCCCGAAAGAGAAGTTCGGCTGCGGCACCGCTAACGTAAGGTGCGGCCATGGAAGTACCATTTCTAAATTCGTAGCCAATTTGGCCAGCGAAAGTCACCGGAGCTTTGTTCATCGGCCAGGTGCTGAGGATTGCAATGCCCGGAGCCAGGACATCCACCATGGAACCATGATTGGAGAAATAAGTGAAGGATCCGTCAGGACCGTGGGCTCCAACGCAAATCACATTAGAATAAATACAGGGATAAATGTTTGCCGATGTGCTGTCATTGGCAGCGGATGCAATGACAAGGACTTCCTTTTCAGCAGCCAGTTTCATTGCATCATCAACGGCTTTGGAGCGGATGGAAGATGGCCATGCTAAAGAAAGATTAATCACTCGAGCACCCTTTTGGATTGCGTAGACGATTCCCTTGGCTACATTTTCAGTTAACGCTGTTCCAGCACCGGGAGTGGTTTCTTGAGGACGAATCGGAGCATTAGGGCCAGTCTGAACCACTTTAATCGGCAAAATCAATGCGTGCTGGGTCGTCTGATTGGCAATAATTCCAGAAATATGAGTGCCGTGTCCATGTTGATCAGAAGTATTGTCATTGTTGTTTACGAAGTTGTATCCGTTCGGCGCGATTTTATCTTTGAGATCGGGGTGAGTGGAGTCAATTCCGGTATCGAGAACGGCGACGGTAATTTTTCCATCACCGGAAATTGGAGATGCAGGGTGTATGTCTTCTCCCTTAACACCCAACACATATCCTGAAGTAAAATGATCGATACTGATCCTTTGAGAATCGCCGTTGTTTTGAATTCCCCAAAGAAGAGATGACAATGCAATGAAGGTATTAGTAACCATCGGATAAATACCTCGCAGAGATTTCGTGTTGAAGGATGGAACTTGAATTTGCAATGTCGTCGAGTGGGCCATTGCGAATCGTGGCATTCGTTTGGCCAATGGAGTTTGAAAAATAAGTAGATCTGCCTTCCTCATCCTGAGCCCGTTCGTCGCCGTTTCTGTATCCGGCAAGACTCACCTGAAAATAAGAATTTTCTGATCCGACTAATTTGATGAGTAAACCGAGTTGTATGTTTTTTTCCAATTTGACGACTGCTCGATTCAAAGCCTCAATTTTGACTTTGGCACTATTTTCATCATGAAGATCATGTCCAAAGACTTGAGGAGATTGAGCGAGTTTTTCCCGGAGCTCATAGATGGTCTGCATCCAGGGGGTTACGCAATTGATGGTGATGGTTTGTCCTTGAATGGTTTCGGTTGAAGCGGATTGAAAGTCATCGATGATTTCAGGGCCCCTGATGTAGCCGATCGTACGCCTGTTTTTTGAGCAGTAGTCTTGGTAGTTTTTAGACCCCATGATCGAGATCAGTTTTTCAGCCAGTTCTACGGTTCCAATTTTATTACGATCGAGCAACCCAGTGATTCGGTCAATACCAGGCTCATAAATGGAAAGATTCCAGATCAGGTTATAGGCCTGAACTTTTTTCGTTTGGGCGAATGAATCATCGTCAATTAACTCACCCGGTGGATTCATTTCTCCTAATTCATCTTCCATTCCATGAATCAGTTTCAGTAATTTTTTCTTCTTCATCGACCAGCCATTGTGGCTTTGTTGAATGCGCAAGAGAGTATTATTCGGACGGTTGTCAGTGATTTCCAGCTCAGTACTGACAATCGTCGAAGTCGAACGTCCCATGAAGTTAGTGGATGGATCATCACCTTTGGCGCCTGAACCTAATTTCAAAAATGAAGCAAAACGGTTTGCGATGCTTCCGATAAATCCAAAAAAATCTGATCCGCGAATTCGGTTGATTTGACCCTGGATCACTGTTCTCTTGAAAGATCCGGCGGGCGGAGTGATTTCGAGGCGATTCAGGATTTCGCGCCTGGTCCATTGCCATGGCCCTATCTTGATGAATGTCCGACCTCCAAGGCTATCATGCTCAAGTCGATAAGGCTTGAAATGTTCCTCGATGATTTCACTTTGATTTGTTCTAAATAGGCTTCTCATTCCTGAGATAAAACTCTTTTTCTCATCTTCGGAATTGAACTTTTGTGGAAGCACATAAGCATCAGTATGCGCATTTCCGGATACCCGATAACCGGAAGCGGTAAAAATTCTGAATAGAAGGTCGGTGTCGGCAGAGATTTGTTGTCCTCTGGAGCGGATGTCAGAAAAATAAACCTGCAAGCCCTGATCAGATCGATAAATCGTGGTGCGCGAAAGAACTGCATATTGATGATTGATGTTAATCGTTTCAGAAAGATTGATGAACGGAGGATCAAAACCGAGCATCGCTCCGATAGGAATGCCGACCATTGCGTTGTTGGCCAGGGTGAATCCATCGGTGATGATGAACATTTCTCCGGTTTTCAGTTCCGATAAAAAATTTTCGATTGTTTTGTCTGAATCGTTACCGTCTTTTGGATTCAAAACATTTGATAATTTAGCCATGTTGAAGGGTACGGCGATATTAGCCCAGTTGTCTTTGAGTGCAGTTTTAATATCCCCGATTGGACGAACGTGAGCGTAGTTTCGACTGTAACCCAAGGAAGGGGTAATGCCGATTCCGAGATTTTTGATACCGGATACACCCAAGAAGTAGCCGACCCTTGCATTGACTGAAATCGTATCCACCAATTGGATTGGGCTTGAAGTTCCGTAATAAGTTCCGGCAATCACGCTTCGGTTGGCATTGACGGATGCTCCTGCGATCGGACCTCCCCAGCTTTCGATCGGTTGAACATAAGGCTGACCTGGATTGTCTTGTAAATGTTGGATGAGATCTTTCTGAAATTTTTCAGAATGGGCTTTGATGTATTTTTCTTGAGATAAGAGCTGAAGAAAACGGTTTCCCTGGTCTAGAACAAACTGCATACCATTGGAAATCATTTCAACACTGAAATACCGGATAATTTCAGAAAGTCGAAGGGGGTTAAGCGGATCTCCATAGGCAAAGAATTGTGGATAGCCCTCGTATTCGGACTGGTAGGCCTTTCCCCGAATGACTTGGCCATAGCTGAGATAGGGGTCATAAGGAATCGGCTGAAACTCCTTCAGATCTAGCAGTTTCATCAGTTGATTCACACGACCCAATGTTTTTTCAACGATCAAGGCTTCGATGTCGGGTGGATAATGGCCAGCTCGAATGATTCGAACCCAATCCTGACGGTTCAATTTTGCAATTTTTCTCGCGATCCAGCGGGCATCACCAATCGAGGTTTCGTTGAGAAATGATTTGGCATATACGCGGGAAAAAACCATCCGGTCGTTTTCGATTTTAGCCGGTTCATAGGAATACATGTTCACGCTTTCATCAATTTCCAGAAGCGTCAACGGAACCAGTAATGATCTCAAGCTTCTTCTGGATTGCAGAACTTCAGCATTGAAAATTCCCCAATGCATTGGGGGGATATTCATGATGATGGCAGCTTCAAGGGCGACATTGACGAGCGTGATCGTGGTATTTTTGCGTTCTACTTCAGCGCGACCACCGGCGACCCAGCGACCAAGATCACGCATTCTGGAAATTCGGGTTAGAAAATCATCGCGAGTTTCCAGATCAGGAAATTGAATGGACAGTTTTCGGTAAAGTTTCGGAGCAGGAATCGGATAGCCCAATCTTCTCAACAACGCATTTCGGGTTAGGGCAGCGTTGACATCGTAAGTTACTGTTAGTTTGAATGCCTTTTGAGGATTTTGAGAAAGAGTAACTTTAGCCTGTGTTAAATGGTCCACTTCAACCGAAGAAACGAATTGTAGAGGATGAGAAACCGCTTCATCCTCGGATGGAAAATCAGGATTCAATTCTGTAACCGATTGTTCTTTACCAACGTAGACATCGCTGAGCTGTGGCTCAAAGAGTGAAGTGTCTTTTCCGTGAGTGATCAGATCAATCAAACTGTCCCGGTCTAAGGGCATTCCGTCGTCATTTAAAAGATCGATCGAGGGTGCGCTTTTTTTCTCGTCTAGGGGAATGGGGCAGGATGATTTTTGCATGACTTGAGAAAAAGAGAACGATGGCCACAAAGCCACGAACATAATCAAGAAATGGATTCTTTTTAGCACCGCCATGGAGTTGCAAATAATACATTATCGTGGTAATTTAGTCAACAATGCTTATGTAAAAATAAGCGAGTAAAATAAACGAAAATCATGGAACAAAAACGACAAGGCGAGAAGCATCAGGAGTTGGATAGCACCCAGACCACGCTCCGGCAGCGATTCGAGGAAAACCCCTCTCTGGCGCATGGATATTACGTCATGGCGGATACACAACTCCACGGTCGCGGGCGTGCAGATCGGCTCTGGAAGTCGGCTTCGGGTAACCTCCATGTTTCGATTTTAATCAGAAAATTTCCGTTCCAATTAGCAACTTGGGTACCCCTTTGGATTGCCACAGCCCTTCACCGCACATTAACGGACTTCCAGGTAGACGAAAATGTCATTCAACTAAAAT
>CAZZLF010000115.1:0-6560 GCA_964654965.1 uncultured Bdellovibrio sp. | reverse complement strand
GGTGTTATACTAAATCTATAGAGGAGCTACTGGTGAAAGCACTCCAGAAACTATTCACGATTTTCGTCGCTTTTAGTATGAGCGCTTGCTTCAATTCTGAGCCATCTGACCTTCCTGAAGGTTGCTCTATTAAAGACGATCAAAAAACACTTTTCTTTGGGCGTTGGAACAATCACCCCATTCCTTTAGCAGTAGAAGTTAACGACTTCAACGAATCTGATTTAAAATTAATCGAGACTGCCATTCAAACCTGGAACACATTTGCAGCTTCTGAACGAAAAATCACCCTTTTTTCGAATCAAGGCCAGCCCCTTCAAAAAGTACCACCATCCACTGCTCGCATCACTCGATCGAATGTGTGTAATCGATTCATCAGTACAGAATCTGGGTTTTCTGATTCGATTCGAATTTATAAAACTTCTTCTGCTTGGCCCTATGGCAGTCAAGTCATCGCACTCACCAGTTTTTGCCCCATGATCAGCAGTAACCCCTACTTTCATGAAATCAAATCAGCTCTCTTAGAAATTAATTACGAAAATTTTTTCTCACCCGGAAACCCTAATCCAGATCTTCAAACTACAGTGCTTCATGAACTCGGCCACATTCTGGGTTTGGATCATTCTTGCAAACAAGATCAATGCACCAATGCACCAACTGATTACGTTTCAGCCGTGATGTATCCCTCATTCATGGAGAGCGGAAGCACCGGCTACGCAAAACGAATTTTGAAAAGCAATGACAAGATTCGCGCCTCTTGTCTTTATTGAGTGAGCCAACCCGTAAGCGCAAGTAACAACGGAATCAAAATCGAACCCACCATCGCTTCACCCGCAATCATTCCTGAAGCAAGCGGTGCCGCAAATCGTTCATAAGAACCATTTTTACCGGGTTGAAATTTTCTCCAAGTCGCGGCGATCACACTTCCGAGCGCAAGCCCGATGTTGAGCGAAGCCGGTAAGATAAGCGCAAACCCAAGCGCCGAAGGAATCGGAATAAACCAAAACCGACTGACATCGTTTCCTTCTTCATCTTTTTGATGAAACGAAAGCAACCACTCAAACAAAATCCCCACTCCAATCGCAATGATCGAAGCAGTCAACGCCCCCCGAGGAAGATAACCCAACCCTTGTTCCATCACGATTGCGAGCGTTGCGATCTTTAAACCAGTTGGCGCTGATAATTGTCCCGGGTTTAGTCCGATACCGTAAGTTTTTTGAAGCAGATCAAACACCAACGGCGTCAAAAACGCTCCTACCGGAATCACGATCAATTGAGCTAAAATCAAGGTTTTGAATTTTCCTCCTAATCGACGCGCAACCCAAAACGAAGGTACTACGTTTTCAGAAGCCGACTGTGGGTTTGCACTGATATACGCCGCCGTCAAATTCGCACGAATCTGAGCTGGCCAAATCAAACCAAATAAAAACTGAGTCGCATTCGCCATCAACGAGACCGGCCCTGAACCAGTAATACCCAACACGCGTAACCCCGCCACAATCAACAACGGCTGAATCGCAATCGCAAGCATGACCTCGGTCCATTCCATGTGAAACCAAGTCGTCGTCAACCAAACCAGCAAGATCACACTCACTAAAATTCCACTCACCGTCCATAAAAGCGGTATTTCTTCATCGGCCAGCGAGACTTCGGCTTCTTCTTTAATTTTTTGCTTTTTCTTTTTCACCGATTTTTTTGAAACGATGTTCTTCACCACCGGAATCAACACACTCGTCACCGCGGCTGCAATCATCAACGCGGTTGCGGGCCACATCATCCACTGCACCATATATTTAAAATGCGAAGTGGCCTGAACAAAGTCACCGGCCTTTCCACAACTGGAAGTCATGAATGTAAGTGCTGCTTCTTTTTCAGCCCCCGCCAACGCTGAAAATTGATCTATTTTTTCAAGACAAGTATTGAAGTGTTCTGAATGCACGCCCGAAAGTGCTGCAAATTTTGCAGCTCGCTCACCAAACGTCGAAACGATCCACGTACCCAGTAACCCTGATAACCCCACCGAAAGTGGCACGAGCATTCCTAACCCGATTGCCGCAAACTCAAGACTGAAGGTAATGTTTAAAGCTGCGTTTCCTACCGTAGGAGCAATCACACCCATCGCGTCTCGTAAAAAAGTTAAAAACCCGGTCACCCCCATGCTCGCTAACAACACATCTCTTCTGGTCTTCGTCGCTTCTGAAGCCTGAGGGTCAGTCAAAGTCTGTGCAATACTGAGCGTGGCCTTGCTCCCTGGCCACGGAAGCGAACGATCTTTCAAGATCGAATGGCGCGGAACAATTCCCATAAACACACCAAGATTTGCCGACACCAATAACCAAACAAACATTTGCCAGTGTGTTGCTTCGAATCCGATGTCACGGCCAAATACGGTTTTAATATAAAAGAACGCAGCCAGAATCACGACCATGAAGGCGATTCCCGAAACAATTCCGATCATCGTCTGAATGATGTTCAACTGAATCGCTAGTTCTCTTCCCTTGTACTGATTGCCCAGCAAGTAGGCGGCGAGGAACATTCCCCCCATGGTGAGATCTACGCTTTGGCCAAGTTTAAGCGTCACATAAGGCGTAGCCGTCGCAGCAATGGCACACAAGAAAATACCGAGAAGTAAGGATTTCAGATTCAATTCTTTCATAATGCAGATGCTACCGAAACCCCACTGCATTGACGAATGAAAAAATGAAAAAGATGAAGAAAATCAGAATCGCGAAGTCAGTTTTTCACAGACTTGAGTTGCGAATTCGCGGGCGGCTTCTCCGCAATAGTGAACATTGTCGTTTTCAGATTTACCGAAACAATCACTCTCGCCGTCCGTTTGCACTCGCTTCAGCTTAAAGCCGCTCGCTTGATCACTGAGCAGCGGCGAATTTTTCATCAGCGCCAAACCATCGATCACCTGACACTCGCTTCCGACAGCATCACGAATAGCGATATCTACATCAAGAGTATTTTGATAATTTTTATCGGGGTTTCTAGGGTTCGATGGAACTTCCATCTCATAGGTCGCTGTCAGAAAGTAGCAGTTCTGAAAAGTGATTCCCCGATCTCGAATCACCTTCACCAGTGCACGAGATTGCTTTGTGATTTCTTCTCGGGAGTGAAGAATGAAATTGTCACCAAAGAATGCCATTACTTTTTCTGGCCGATGCGCCTCTATCATCGGATCAAGCCGCTTCTGACAAAGGGGAACCATCGCGCCCCACCCCAGATTCACTTCTTCATGAAATGAATTACGCATGATCGTCGTGACCTGGTCTTTTTCATCGTTATCGAGCCAATGCTCGGGACGCGTGCTTCCGCGACCGTAAGTCACAAAACTCACCTTTTTTTCTTGAAGGCACCGTTGAAGATAGTTTCCGAAATAACTTTTGTGATCAGGAGTACCCGTCTGAGAATCACCAATCACTAAAAGATCAACCCGACCGGCTCGACAGCGCCAGGCTTCAGCCGGCGAAGCGGTTGTCAACATCCACACACTCAGAAAAATCAACCAGTTCATACCCCATTTTATACTTTCAAGGACCGCGAATGTGCAATAAGCTTTTGAGGAATGCTCAGACCAAATCTCAGTTCGATTGTTGCTTTTGGGTTTTCTGCCTTATTGATCTTCATGAGCCCAAAGGCCCATGCCCTGAGCCAGCATTTTCCAGATCGCTTGAACCTCGATATTTTACCCGTCACCATGAGCGCGACTCATTCTCGCGGGGCTGGATTTGGTTTTTCACTTGAAAAAATCAATCACGAAACTGAAACCCTGACCGCAATTCAAGGGGAACTCTCTTACCCGTTTATGCAAAAAAAATCGGGACGATGGGTTCTTCTCGACGGCCCTCCGGATTTTAACGGTTCATTGAACTTGATGGCGATGCTGAAACCAACGATTTATTTCGGTGGTAAAGTCGGAGCCTCATCACTCGTTTCTACCGGTGCCGTCGGGTTCATGGCCTTATCGTTCAGAGTGATTCCGAAAAATCCAGAACAATGGGGTTTTTTTAATTTTTGTACCAAACAACTCGATCTGGGAATCTTTGCCAACCGCGAACTCTACGCCGTTGTTCGGTTGGGATTCAAGCTATACCATCATCCCACCGAACCTTAAGCGATATTACTTCGCCATCCCGGTACAATGCTTGATGTAATCGTCGCGTTTGACTGGTTTGTGTTTCGGGTAAACCGAAACCATGAATTCTTCAAAAAACGGATCTTTCGCCATCGATTTGATCTGGCTGACCAAGTTTGGTTTAAGCACACAGGATTTCACGATTTCGAATTCATCTTTTTCGACCATTTTGTCATAGAAATCCATGAGATCTTTATAAAGCTCATCTTTTTTCGTGCATTTCATCATCTGCTCATTCAGGTTTTTCAAAACCGATTGAGTGATCTTACCGAATCGATTGATTTCTTTCATCCAAGCAAGTGTGTCTGAATTTTTTGCTGTTGCTTCAGAACAAAAAATCAACACGCACAGTGCCAACCCTTGCATTCCCACATTAAATTTCATCTGTTTTTCCCTTTCAGTTTTGAATTCCGTTCCACAAGCGTCCATTTTGATAGCCATGAATTTCTTCGAGTGACTTGAAAATCGACGGGCCCGCACTCACTTCTACATCTTTCATGGTGAACTGAGACGGATGTTCGTACCCACATGCATGAGTCACTGCCATGATTTCATTTCTTAAACTTTCACAAAACCGCTGAAAGCGAATCGACTGAACTTCAGGATCCACTCCCCGCTGAAGCCAGGTCGATTGGGTCGCGACTCCCGCTGGACAATGACCAGTATGACACTTCTGAGCTTGAATGCAACCAATCGACAACATTGCCTCACGCGCGATATGAATCAGATCAGCCCCAAGTGCAAAAGCTACGATCGCACGATCGGGAAAGCCAAGCTTTCCTGAACCGATCCAGACCACACGATCTTGGATTCCGGCATCTTTAAAAATCTTGAACACGCGAGTGAACCCGACCTTATACGGAAGCGATACGTGATCGGCAAAAGTCAACGGAGCCGCACCCGTTCCACCCTCACCCCCATCAATCGTAATAAAATCAGGACCACGATTGGTTCGAACCATTTCTTGCGCCAGCTGATTCCAAAACTCAAGCTGACCGATCGCAGATTTGATTCCTACCGGTAGCCCGGTCGCAGCAGCGATTTTTTCAATGAACTCAATCAAGGATTTCGGATCAGTGAACTCAGTGTGGCCATTCGGTGAAATACAATCTTCACCCTGTTTCACACCTCTGATTTTGGCAATCTGAGCGGTCACTTTTTTTCCCGGTAACACTCCACCCTTTCCTGGCTTTGCTCCCTGAGAAAGTTTGATCTCGATTGCGCGAACCTTCGCTTTTGAAACGGTCTCTTTCAGTTTTTCAATACTGAATTTTCCATCTTCACTACGACAACCGAAATATCCGGTTCCGATTTGAAACAAAAGATCTGCACCGGTTTGATGGTAAGGCGAGATTCCGCCCTCACCGGTATTGTGGTAACAATTCGCCAGCTTCGCACCGCGATTCAACGACTCGATTGCTTTTGCACCGAGCGAACCAAAACTCATCGCTGAAATATTGATGATGGAACTCGGTCTCCATGCCTTTGCTCTTTGGTGATAACCACCCATGATTTTGGCACAAGGAATTTGAACATTCTTGTCATGATGGCTTCCGGTAAAACTTTCTTTACCATAGGGAAAAACCGAATGCTTGATGATGGGGTAACCGATACCGTAAATCTGATCGTCGGTGCCGAATCCAAAATAATTGTTTTCACCCTTGGCCGACCGATAAATCCATTCCCGCTCTTCACGATTGAACGGAGCTTCTTCGCGATTACCAGCCACGATGTATTGGCGAAGTTCTGGCCCAATCTCGATCAACAAATATCGCAAATGCCCGATGATCGGAAAATTTCGAATGATGTTGTCTTTACTGATCCAGCGATCGTAAACGAACAAAACGCCCAACAGCACCAACCCGCCCACAAGAATTTCGATCATGAGAATAGTATAGAAGAATTTTTTGGTGTCTGACTACTTTTTGGTTTCGGTACCTGACTACTTATCTATGCTTGGCGCGACAAAATAATGACTACCAATCTAAATCGATTTGCCAGCCTTTACCGAGTTCGTCGGAACAGCGGGCTTATTCACCTTAGTGTTACATTGATAAATATTTCTGATTTTGATTTTAGCATCCGGGGTCAACTGACTCGAGGCAAGGGCCTCTTCACAAGATGAAAACTCCAAAGGTTTGATAAACGGAGCTCCAGGCTCTGACGCTGTCACCGGTTTACAAACAATCTTGAAAATAGGCCTCCAATTACAATCCCAATCGACTTTTCCGCTTCTAGCCTCAGCATCCAGGCCAGAAATAAAAGAAAAATTGAACAAAATGATAGAAAGAATAGATACGCGCATCAGACACCCCTCGCTCATTAGCTTATCAAATATATTACACAATACCAGTTAAAATATTTAAACCCTTTTCATTAATCCGTCGCACTCAACCATGGTCTGTCCTTTGCAAAACAGAAC
>CAZZLF010000114.1:0-6569 GCA_964654965.1 uncultured Bdellovibrio sp. | reverse complement strand
CAGCTCCAACATTCCTTTACTGATTTGAAAAAGAACAATGATGAAAATCATCAAAGTCACCAGAAAATTCCAAAAGATCAAATTCAATTGAAACTTTGGCATAATCAGGTATTTTCGCCTAAAAAAAGATGGTCGTCCGGTTTGGTTCATATACAATAAATGGTATCAACAGTGCCATTTTTTACAAGAAGGGAAATTAGGATGTCCTTAAAATATTTTTTGGCTATTGGTGGTTTATCCACGGCAGGGTTAGGAATTGCTTATTACCTTTATGAAAAAGGAAAAGTTGAACCCACTCCCATCGTCGCCAGTGAAAAAAATGCCGATCAATTTCAAGGAAGCCCGATCCAGAAATCCGAAATTCGTATTGATGGAAAATACAATACCTACGACTACCACTTTAATCCTGGCAAAGCATACCAAGTCACTTTCAAAAGAGAAATACGAGGAGAAGCGCAAAGCGAACCCGATAAAATGAAGTCTTTTGGAGAGTCCACAGCCAGTGGACGCATGATGATTAATACCATTCGGTATGAAAACAACAAAGTTTCAATTGCAGTTCAGTATTTTCTCGACTCACTTTCGAGTCCTTTATTTAACTTTGCGATCGCACATGAGTTTGGACTCATGAAAAAATCATCCGAATCTAGTGACGAAGCAAACAAACCAAGAATGAAGAACACGCTTCTATTTGAAGTTTCACCCTCTGGAAGAATATTAAGAACTTTACGATCATCCACGACATCTTTTTCGAATGAGGCTGCGTTCATTGCTTCCGATATTCTTCGGGCAGCTCTTTTTGTTTTTCCATCTGACATGCCCCAAGCAAACGGATTAAAAGTCACTCGAAAACTCGTCGATGAAAAAAACACTTCTTACAATATGGATTTTACGCTTACATCATTCGGTTCATCGGAAACTATGATTAAAGGATTAACAGAAATCATTCCGCCAAAGCAAAAGTCAGGAGCACCGGATATTGGATTCTACGCCACCACCACTCGAAATTTAGAAGTGAAATGGAATCAAAATCTGGGTCTACCTAACTTACTTGCGTCAAACGCTCAGCAAGAAGTAAAAATTCAAAACAAAGTTATTGCCAGTGGTAACACGATGATCAATTCCACTTGGACTTCGGCCGGTGAAAGTAAGTTTACGAAAGATGATCTTGCATTGTTCGACATAGCAAGTGATCTGGATCAAATCCGTAAACAATATGAAATCAAAAACGATCAAAAATCAGAAAAAATCAACAATTGGAACAAGGCTCAGGAATCCCTTTCCAAACTCAGTTCCATGAATGAACAAGAGCAGAACGAGGCGTTCAATGAAATTAGCGCATTGTTAAAAAAGCGCCCCGAACTCATGCCCCAGTATCTTTATGAAGCAAAAAACGCTCCGCAGGGGTCCACTCAACTCAACATGTTGTTGGGTGCCATGGGATCGGTTGGAAATGCGGATGCGCAGAAAGCAATGCTCGAAGTCTTTCGCGAATCTGATGCCACCCAGGATACTAAAGAAAAGATCATGGCTGAAATCACCCTTTCACCAGAACCGTTGACGAACGAAACCAAAGAATTTCTGAATGAAACTTACCGAAAGTCTGATAATCAAGATCTTTCAAATCAGGCTGGATTTGCCCTAGGTGCTTCTCTCAATAATGAAAACGACAAACAACTCGTTCAAGATTTAAAAAAAGATTATCAACAGGCAGAAAATACAGAAAAAAAAGTTTACATGCTTCAGGTCATGGGAAATGACAAAAAAGAAGACTTTAAATCGGAACTGGTTTCGGCTGCAGGATCGAGCAACATCAAAATCAGAGCCGCCGCTGCAGATGCCTTACGGTTTGCAAATGATGATCAAACCAGAACCCAACTCTTTAGTCTGACCGGTGATTCCAATCCGGAAGTAAAAATATCTGCATATCATGCGATGACTTATCAGCCTTATGATACCAAAACTTTTTCTGCGCTTTCAAATTGCGTAAACAGCGATCCAAATTCCAATGTCCGTGCTGCTTGCTACGAGGTACTTTGCAATCACTTGAGCGACCCAAATACCGTATCGCTCCTAAAGTCCCGATCCGGCTCTGAACCCGATGAGGGTCTAAAAATGAAAATTTTGAGGGCTTTAGAGTAAGGGCATCACTTGAAAAAAGTATCATTCATCAAAAAAAGTAACGGTAGTCACTGGGTTGGAAACGGCTTTCCGGTTCGAAATATTTTTTCGTATACCGATATTGCCGACCAAATATCCCCATTTCTAATGATGGACTATGCTGGTCCCTTAGCATTTCCACCCACTGAGCAACGACTCGGCGTAGGAGAACATCCTCATCGCGGTTTTGAAACCGTCACCATTGTTTATCACGGCGAAGTGGAGCACCGAGATTCAGGAGGTGGAGGAGGAAAAATTGGTCCAGGTGAAGTTCAATGGATGACTGCCGCCTCAGGAGTAGTTCACGAAGAGTTTCATGGATCTGAATTTGCTAAAACCGGTGGCTTATTTGAAATGGTTCAACTCTGGGTGAATCTTCCCAAAAAACACAAAATGAGCAAACCGAGATACCAATCTCTTTCTCGCGAACAAATCCCTGAGGTTCAGATTTCAGGAGATGCGGGAATCATCCGTGTGATTGCGGGCACCTTTCAAGGACATGCAGGTCCTGCCTCCACTTTTACACCGATGCAACTTTGGGACGCGAGACTTAAAAAAAATCATCATTATCATTTTCAATTTCCAGAAAACCATACTGTAACGATTTTCGTTTTAAATGGTGAAATCTTCACTTCTGATGGATATGCAATAAAAGAAGCTGAGCTCGCAGTATTGGAAAACGAAGGTTCTGAATTTAGTTTTGAAACCAAGTCTGAAAGTAAAGTGTTAGTCATGAGTGGTGAACCATTGAACGAACCCATCGCAGCGTATGGCCCATTTGTCATGAATACGAAGGAAGAAATTCGCCAGGCAATTGACGATTTTCACGCTGGAAAAATGGGCAAAATTTGACAGATTTTTAGTTGATTCACTCGTTCCATTTTCTGAGCTGTTAAAAAACTCAACGATAAGCTTTCATTATTTAAACGATTTACCATTCATTTCGTTCAATAAAGCATTTCTCAGTGTCCGAGATGACACATTGTTGACGAAATTCTTAAGAGTTACAATTAAATAGTTGGACTCATTACTCCGATGAAGTGTTCATGGATGGTGAAAAATGTTAAAAAATCCCTTACGAATTTTTAAAGCTAAAAATTCCTTGACCGGAGTTTTGTTACTCAGCTTGTTTTCTGCCGGATGTAATATTCCATCACAAAGTGATATTTCCAGTCTGACCGGAACGTTAACGGATCCCGTTCTTTCCAACAACATTGGTGCTACCGGAACCCAACTTCTCATCACCGGTGGAAACAATCAGACCATCGGAACCAACTCCCCTTCACCAAGAGATCTAGAAATATTTGCAGTAGATAGCAAGGGCGTTGCGATGCCTGATGTGGATGTCACTTTTGAAATTACTCAAGGTTATGGAAAATTTTCCAATAACACTAACATCATTGTTGCAACAACCGGAACTAACGGTCGTGCTACCATCGGATTTTCTACTTTAGCTCAACTCGGCGCTGGAACTGTTGTTGCTACTTCTACCGCAGGAAGTGCTGTTTTTAATTTTTCAGTCGGTATTTCCACTAACAATAACTCTACCGGATCAGTCTTGCTTGCCACCAATGGAAACAATCAGATTGTTGCACCTGAAACCGCAGCTTCCAAAAACCTGGAAGTGATCGCCCTGGATAGTGAAGGCTCACCCATGAGCGGCGTAAATATTAATTTCAGCGTGTTAACGACTGGAGCTGGAACACTTACTGGTGGTGGAACAACAGCAACGGCCACCACTGCAGCAAATGGTCGTGCCAGCGTTGGCTTTACTGCATCCGCTCAAACCGGACCTGTTTCCATTATTGCAACTTCCAATGCCGGTAGTGCGGTTTTCACGATTCAGGTGAATTCATCTGCAAATAACACCAGCACTGGATCCATGTTGTTAGTGACTAATGGAAATAATCAAACGGTCATTAAAAGTACGGCTGCCGGCAAATCACTCGAAGTCGTGGCACTCAATAGTCTTGGTCAACCCATTTCAGGCGTATCGGTAAAATTCGAAGTGGTTACGTCCGGCGCAGGAACATTAAACGGAGGCGCCACGACCTATACCACCACTACCAATGCCTCAGGTAAAGCAAGTGCTTCATTCACCGCTTCTTCTCAAGTAGGAGTTGCAAACGTACTCGCCACTTCCACATCAGGGAGCGCAGTATTTAATCTTGAAATCACTACTGGAACAAACGAAACCAATTCTGGTTCCTCATTATTGATTGTGAATGGAAATGGTCAAAACGTCATTCAAGGTCAGGCGGCTTCGAAGAACCTCGAAGTTCTTGCACTCAACAGCGCTGGTCTTCCGATTGCAGGAGTGGTCGTCACTTATGAGGTCGTCACTTCTGGATCAGGAACTTTAACTGGTGGAGTGACTACGGGAACGGCTACCACCGCTGCCAATGGACGTGCATCGATCGGATTTACTGCAAGCAGTACTTTGGGAACTGCTTCGGTATTAGCTCGCTCATCTGCGGGTAATGCCGTTTTCTCGATCAATGTGATTTCATCTTCAAATACAACCAATACCAATTCCATGTTGTTGGTCACCAGCGGAAACAATCAAAGTGTTCTTCCTGGTCAGGCTGCTGGAAAGAGCCTCGAGGTAATGGCATTAAACAGTGTTGGAACACCGATCACCGGATTAACGGTAAATTTTGAAGTGGTCACTACAGGAGCAGGAACCCTTTCCGCTGCTTCTGCAACAACAAACGCGAATGGACGCGCCAGCGTGAATTTCACGGCGAGCAATCAATTGGGAGCCGCAACCATCGTTGCTACTTCAACCGCAGGAAGTGCTGTTTTCTATTTACAAGTGAGCCCATCATCAAACAACAGCTATTCAGGTTCAATTTTGTTGGTATCGAATGGTAATAACCAAACAGTCGTGAAAAACACGGCTGCGGATAAGAATCTCGAAGTTCTTGCACTCGATAGTCTTGGATCTCCGATTTCAAATGTGACGATCACCTTTCAAGTGGTGACTACTGGAGCCGGTACACTGACCGGAGGTGGAACAACTGCCACTGCTACCACGGATTCAAACGGTAAGGCCAGCGTTGGATTCACCGCAGGAAGTACTTTGGGTTCTGCAACAGTGATCGCGAGATCTACCGCAGGAAGTGCTGCATTCAATCTTTCGATTAGTAACTCATCGATTAGTGTCTACAATGGCTCAACCTTATTGGTGACCAATGGTAATAACCAATCCGTTTCGCAATCGACTGCAGCTGCGAAAAATCTAGAAGTTTTGGCTATCGACAGCCTTGGGGCTCCGATTCAAGGGGTTACTGTATCTTTTCAAGTTGCAACTACCGGTGCGGGATTATTGTCTGGCGGTGGAACAACCGCTACCGCTGTGACCAACGCTAACGGAAAAGCGAGTATCGGATTTACTGCTGGAACAAATTTAGGTTCAGCGACTATTATCGCCACCTCTGTTTCCGGTAGCGCAGTCTTTACCTTAAATGTCACTCCATCCTCGACGACCAATACTTCGAGTTCGTTGATATTGGTTAGCAATGGTAATAATCAAACCGTTGTAAAAGGTTCTGCAGCAACTCAAAATCTCGAAATCATCGCGATTGATAACATGGGTGCACCGATCAACGGCTTATTGGTAAATTTTAGCGTAACCACTACCGGTGCGGGAACTTTAACAGGCGGCGGAACAACCGCGAGCGCAACCACGAACTCCAATGGTAAAGCCAGCGTTGCATTCACAGCCGGAAGCCAAACCGGTCCAGCATCTGTGATTGCTACTTCCACTGCAGGGAGCACCGTTTTCAATTTAAACATTACGGAATCTGCAAGTGCGGTCACTGCGGGTTCAATCTTATTGGTCACCAACGGTAACAATCAATCGATCGTGAAGAGCACCGCCGCTGCTGCACCACTTGAAGTTCTTGCGCTCAATAGTGCAGGTTCTCCAATTGCAAATCTCAGTGTAAAATTTGAAATCGCCACTTCTGGTGCAGGAACTTTCAGTGGAAACGTCACCTCTTCAACGGTAACGACGAATGCGAGCGGTAAAGCTTCGGTCAACTTCACTGCAGGCAGCACTGCTCAAGCTGCAACGGTCGTTGCCACTTCCACTGCCGGTAGTGCTGTCTTTAATCTTAACATCATTGAATCTGCGAATGTCAATTCGATGGGTTCAATCTTATTGGTGACTAACGGTAACAATCAATCGATCGTGAAGAGCACCGCCGCTGCTGCACCACTTGAAGTTCTTGCGCTCAATAGTGCAGGTTCTCCAATTGCAAATCTCAGTGTAAAATTTGAAATCGCCACTTCTGGTGCGGGTACCTTCACTGGAAACGTCACCTCTTCAACGGTAACAACGAATGCGAGTGGTAAAGCTTCGGTCAACTTCACTGCAGGTAGCACGGTACAATCTGCAACAGTCG
>CAZZLF010000113.1:0-6571 GCA_964654965.1 uncultured Bdellovibrio sp. | reverse complement strand
ATGGATTCTGCCTCTTTTACGTTTTATTTTATCGATCACCCGGTCGGTATCGATCGTCAAAGTCAAAGAACTCAATAATCCACCGAGTGCTGAGTTAACCACGGCACTACCTAAACCAACGCTAGCTGCACCTGCAGTTCCACCACCCGCAGTCGCAGCGGCATCCAGGGCTTCAACATGACCATGCCCCAAAGAATCCCAATACTCTTTGGCTACACCGGCAACCACAGAAGCACCAGCCCCTGCCAGTGCAGAGATCAATCGACGATGTTTCAGAGTGTTTGGTAAAATCAATTCCAAGGTTCCATGGGTGAAACTAGCAGCTGCATAACCAGCAAAAAAGTGCCTTAGTTTGTCATTCCTCGGGTTCACGTTGATCACACCATAAATGGAACCCGCTGTTTGCAACATGTCTGAACCAAAAACAATCCAGTTTTTCATATTTGGCAGGGATCGGTATTGATCAACATTCCATTCCTTAGAAGTAAGTTGAACACTCAAGTAGCGCGATCCATTCAAAGTGATGGGAACTGCGTTGATCAAAGAATACTTCCCTAAATCCACAGATACTTCTGAATCTTGAACGGGGTCCTGCGCATGAGCAGTCATTCCCAAGCCCAATAATAGCATCCAAACAGACATTCCGGACTTCATTAAATTTAACTTCATGGAGGTGGAATATAGGCTAAAGTTCATAATTTGTATATAAAAAAAGTTTAAAAAACAGACTCCTAAAATGCCCCGTCGATGGAATTTAAATCCCCGTTTTTCTGCAGGAAATCAATAAAATGCCCTTTTCAACCCGGCATCCACTTTGCACTTGAGCACCCGCAATTACAACAACGCCACCACAGGAGCAACCATGTTTCGACTCATTCTTCTTTCGATCGCCATGATTTTCATGTTTCATTCCCAGGCCCTCGCCGACGAAACTTTGAACGAATTAACTTCCATCATTCAGTCCGAATTAAAACAAGGAAAAGATGTGGTTCGGGACTTTTCAAATTCGGAACAAGAGATGATCGGTTCTTCCACGATCACCAAATCCGTATCCCTTCAAGAAATCTTAAAAAGAATTCAGGACTGTGAAAAAGCAGAATCCGTTCGAGATACCGGAAAGGGATTCATCAATTTTGCATTTTCTTGCCGGGTATCTCAAAACGAAATCAGCACCTCAGAGGTATTCGTTTCAACTGAAGGCGAAACTCCGCAGGTCATTAGTTATCAAGAAATGCAATTTGAAGAAAAGCCCATCGATCGAGAGCAACTTTTAACAACAATGATGATGAGTCCTGCACTTGAAACTTATCACATGGACAATAACGCATCTCCAGCAATCAAGGCGCTACTGGTTCTGGCAAAAGTCGGTGCTCCCGTTTGTCTTTCTTTCAAAGCTGCAAAAATTCTTTCTCCCGCTCGAAAAGACTGGCAAAAACACTATATCGCTGGAGCCATGATCTCAGGTCTGACCATTCTCACCTCAGAAGGCATCATCAGAACGCTGAATTCAAAACGAGGCTGGGGACTTTCAGAAGCCAAAATCAACCTCCTTTCATCCTTTGCCGGACTACTCTCCAGTATCGCAGCTGGTGCCGCAAAAGAACTCATCTGGGATAAAGCCTTGGGAAGAGGACAGCCTGAATTCAAGGACGCACTCTACACTGCTGCCGGCGGTGCCTCAGTCAGCGTTACGGTGGCGATTCCGTTAGAAAAACTTTTCGGAGGAAGAAGAGCAAGAGTTAGCCAACCGTTTGCGTACTAAGTCGGGCAAATGTAAAAAGTGTGAGGACTATCGAACAAACAAGATAACCCCAGGCAATTTTTTTGTGCCGTTTCTCGATTAAAACAGCGTCTAATGCTCTCACCATTCCGTAAAATGACAAGGGCATCAAGATCCAGAAGGTGTGAGCAGACGCTGATTTGACTGAAAAAAGAAAGGTCAATGGAGTCACTAATGGAAGGAGCAATTCCAGGCGGTAAAAACCTTGGTTCCAAACTCCACGCAAGGCCACCCACCGTCTGAAAAAAATCCAGACCATCACCACACTTCCTCCAAATGCGATCACGGCAGGAATCAGAAACAACGGGTTATTCATCAAAACTTCGACCATGTTTTGAAAACCCAGCCCCTGTGCAGCAATGAACCGAGATATTTCAGATGTTGAAAAACTGGAATAACGTAAAATGGTTTTTGGGTAGTCGATTAAATTTTCAAAATACAAGCCCACCACTCCCGTAGGAGCATTTGCCTGACCTTTCCATTTTTCCAGAATCCATGGAATAAGAAAAACAGCTCCGATCATCACTCCCAAAAACGATACTGCTAAAAAACGAATCTTTTTTTGGATTACGGGAATGGCAATGAGGACCGCTAATCCAAGAAGAACCGATGACAAATGCAATTGAAGACAAAGAACCGAGATCAATCCGATGAAAAAAGCTTCCCTTTTTTTCCATTCTCCATTTCGATTCAAAATGGAATCAAACATCCAGAAAAATGGAACCACGAGTATCGGAAGAAAGCTTGGATTCCAACTACTCGAAAAAAGCAGTGACCACGGAGAAAATGTCAAAAAGAATGCCAGCAAACTTTCATTTTTCTTCTGAACCTTCGGCCTCAACCAGAAAAAAAGCATCAGCATGGAAAGCCAATTCAAAACTCCGGTCCAAATCTGCAAACCAATTGGATCACCTCCCGAAAAGTAAAGAGGAAACCCAGCTACCAGTGCTTGAAAGCCTCCAGGAATGGATTCCCCGGTGTAAACCAATTTGGGCCCATAAGCAGGAATGACTCCGGTATCAAAAAAAGATTTTCCAATCTGGTAAATCGCCTGTTGATCCAGTCCAAAATCCAATCGAGGAGTTCCCCAGATTCTCAATAAAAACGAAAAAAGAAATAGAATGGAAACGACAAGCTTTTGCATCAGTGCGAAACGATAACATTCGTCAAAGGAATTACAACTTTTTTGAATATTGCCCAGAGGTTAACGCGGATCACAAATGGCTTTTTTCCTTCCTTTTTGGCTCCGATCACGATTAAATTGGTGCATGTCAAAATTTGGAAATAAAAGAGTCGTGGTTACCGGCATTGGAATCGTGGGGCCGGTAGGAAACGACCGTGAGACCTCGTGGAAAAACATCATTGAAGGCAAATCCGGAATCTCCAAAATCACTTTATTTGATTATCAAGATTGCACCGTTCAGTTCGCCGGCGAAGTGAAAGACTTCAATCCAAGTTTCACTCTGGAACAACCTCTTTATCCAAGAGGAAAAAATGGAACCCCAGTCGTGCAACCGATCTCTCCTAAAGATGTAAAAAAAATGGATCGTTTCATCCATTTGGCAATGAAAGCTTCGGTTGAAGCTTACCAAGATTCTGGACTGGATTCGGTTCGAGACCAGATTAGTCCAACTGAAATTGGAATCAATATCGGTGTTGGGATGGGAGGACTTCCTGGTATCGAGGATACGCACGCGACCTTGATGGAAAAAGGGTTTCGCCGCATTTCACCTTTTTTCATTCCTCAAGTCATTCCGAACTTGGCCGCAGGACAAGTAAGTATCACGTTGAATACACAAAACACGAACTACTGCTCGGTATCTGCCTGTGCTTCCAGTGCACATTCCATCGGTGAGTCTTATCGTACCATTCAACGAGGAGAAGCAACGGTGATGTTTGCCGGTGGTGCAGAGTCTGTCGTTTGCGCATTAGGGATTGGTGGATTCGCAGCGATGCGGGCTCTTTCCACCCGAAACGACGCCCCTGAAAAAGGCTCTCGGCCGTTCGATGTTGATCGAGATGGCTTTGTCATGGGAGAAGGTGCCGCAACCCTGATTTTGGAAGAATTTGAATTTGCAAAAAAACGTGGTGCAAAAATTTATGCTGAAGTCTGCGGTTACGGAGCAAGCTCAGACGCATTCCACATCACTCAACCATTGGAAGATGGCAGTGGAGGATACCGTGCAATGGAAAACGCACTTCGGGAATCCGGCATTCCCGCTTCTGAAGTGGATTACGTCAATGCCCACGGAACTTCAACACCACTTGGAGACATTCAAGAATCCAAAGCCGTTGCCCGTCTCTTGAAAGACGCCAAGAACCTGCATGTCAGCTCAACAAAGTCCATGACCGGACATCTTTTGGGAGCAGCAGGCGCAATCGAGGCGGCTTTTTCTGTTCTTTCTATCCGCGACGGAATTGTTCCGCCGACGATCAATCTCGATCATCTTGATCCTGCTTGCGCTGAAACCGGTTTGAATTTCACTCCACATGTTGCAGTCAAGAAATCAGTGAATGTAGCCATCAGTAACAGTTTTGGTTTCGGCGGCACCAACGTTTCCCTGATGTTCAAGAAAGTGAGCTCGACCAAATGAAAAAATTTTTGATCGCTTCCGACCATGCCGGCTATGAGTTCAAGGAAGCACTCAAGGCAAAGTCTGCAGCTCATCTTGCCGAATTAGGCTATGAGTTCAAAGATCTGGGGACCCACTCTTTGGAAAGCGTTGATTATCCTGATTATGCAGCCTCTCTTTATTCCGAAATGACCGAGGCACAGAAAAAAAAGAATTCTGAAGACAACAAATCCCCGGTCGGACTCCTCATCTGCGGAAGTGGCGTGGGGATATCCATCAAAGCAAATCGTTATCCTGAAATTAGAGCTGCTTTAGCTCAAACTCCAAACGTGGCGAGGCTTGGTCGCGAACACAATCATGCAAATGTCTTGTGTTTGGGAGCACGAATTGTCAGCGTTGAAGAAGGTGTTCACATCTTAAAGGCATTTCTTGAAGGAAAACCCGACGAAGGCGAACGCCACGTCAGAAGGATTAATAAATTATATGAGTGCTAATCAATCCCAAGCAAAATTCCTCAGTTCACTTTCTGAAAAAGATCCCGAATTATTTTCAGCGATTCAAAAAGAATCAATGCGTGAAGAAGATGGGCTTGAATTGATTGCTTCTGAAAACTATGTTTCAAAAGCCGTCTTGGAAGCGCAAGGATCCATTCTGACGAACAAATACGCTGAAGGTTATCCGGGTAAGCGCTATTATGGTGGTTGCCAGTTTGTCGACGTTGCTGAAAGTCTGGCGATTGAACGTGCTTGCAAACTTTTTGGAGCTGAAGCAGCTAACGTTCAACCCCATTCAGGTTCAAGCGCCAATATGGGCGTGTATCATGCACTTCTCTCTCCCGGTGATAAAATTCTTGGAATGAGCCTTTCTCATGGCGGACATCTCACTCATGGAAGTCCGGTCAACTTCAGTGGAAAACTTTTTCAGGCTGTTCACTATGGACTGAATCCTGAAACCGATCTTCTCGACATGAATATTGTTCGCGATATGGCTCTTCGAGAAAAACCAAAAATGATTATCGCCGGAGCAAGCGCTTATGCCAGAATCATTGACTTCAAGGCATTTAGCGAAATAGCCAAAGAAATAAACGCAAAATTTGTTGTGGATATGGCTCACATTGCGGGTCTCGTCGCCGCCGGTCTTCATCCCAGCCCGATTCCGTATGCTGATTACACAACGACCACAACCCATAAAACCTTACGCGGTCCACGTGGTGGAATGATTCTCTGTTCACAAGAAAATTTGAAGCCGGTAAATTCTCTGATTTTTCCTGGTATTCAAGGTGGTCCACTCATGCACGTCATCGCAGCTAAGGCAGTGGCCTTTGGAGAAGCTCTTCAGCCTGATTTCAAAGATTATCAAAAACGAATCGTTGAAAATGCTAAAACATTGGCTGAAGCGTTGATGGCAATCGGCTTTAAATTAGTTACCGGCGGAACAGATAACCACTTGATGCTGATTGATTTGACCGGAAGTCTCGATGGCACCGTCACCGGAAAAGAAGCAGAAGCGTGGCTGGACCTGGCAGGAATCACCGTAAACAAAAATACTGTTCCGAATGAAAAGCGCTCACCTTTCATTACCAGTGGAATTCGAATCGGAACTCCGGCTATGACCACCCGCGGTTTGGGGACAGCGGAGATGAAGCTTCTCGCAACCTGGATCAAATCGGTGATTGAGAGCAAAGGAAACGAGGCAACTCTTGCCAAGATCAAGGGAAATGTGAAAGAACTTTGCACAAAATTCCCGCTATACGGTCACCACTGATTTAGGAAAATTTTTCATGAATTACGAAAAGCATCTCTACGATTCCTCATTTGAAACCGAAGCCCAAATGGAGGTGCGTGAACTTGCAAGAAAGTTTGCTCGCGATCGCATTCACCCCATCGTTGAGCACGATGAAGAAACCCAAACTTTTCGTCCCGAGATCATTCAGGAACTCGGTGAACTGGGGCTAGCCGGAATTCCGACTCTGGAAGAGTTCGGAGGAATGGGCCTGGGTTATCAGGAATACATCGCAGTTGTTCAAGAGCTTGCATCGGTAAATGCGTCGTACGCAGTCAGTGTCTGCGTTTCTGGCTTACCGCAAATGATCCTTCAAAAATTCGGCAATGATGCCCAAAAGAAAAAATACATTTCCAAACTAGCCAGTGGTCAATCAATTGGTGCCTTTGCACTTTCAGAAGCGGGAAGCGGATCAGATGCAGGAAGCCTTCGTGCA
>CAZZLF010000112.1:0-6606 GCA_964654965.1 uncultured Bdellovibrio sp. | reverse complement strand
GAATTCTTGTCGTTTCTTGATAAAGGTTCGATACAAGAAGTTTTAATTTCTAATGATAAAATACAATCACGTATTCAAGAGAGTGAATCCAGAGAACCGAAGTGGGTTCTTACTTATAGAGTAAATGATCCTGAACTGATTCATCAGCTGAAATCCCAGAAAGTTAAATTTTCAGAAATACCTCAGGCAAACTGGATGTCAGGTGTAATGACATGGATTGGTTCTTTTTTATTGCTGTTAATTTTGTGGAGATTCCTTTTTGCTAGAATACAAGGTACTTCAAGTGAAATTGTATCTTTCGGAAAATCAAAAGCAAAAGTTTATGTTGAACGCGATCTTAAAACTAAATTTTCTGATGTTGCAGGGGTTGACGAGGCTAAGCTTGAATTAAAAGAAGTTGTTGATTTTTTAAAATCACCTCAAAAGTTTACCAAACTTGGAGGCAGAATGCCTAAAGGAATTCTTTTGGTTGGACCTCCAGGTACGGGTAAAACGCTATTGGCCAGAGCAGTTGCAGGTGAGGCGGGTGTTTCTTTTTTTTCAATTAACGGATCCGAGTTTGTGGAAATGTTTGTAGGTCTTGGTGCTGCTAGAGTCAGAGATCTTTTTCAACAAGCTCGAAAAAATATTCCGTGTATTATTTTTATCGATGAATTAGATGCATTGGGTAAATCAAGAGGTATTAGCATGGTAGGCGGTGGTGCTAACGAAGAAAAGGAGCAGACATTAAATCAATTATTGGCGGAATTAGATGGTTTTGACCCTTCTCCCGGAGTTGTTTTACTTGCGGCAACAAATCGTCCTGAAATTCTGGATCCTGCATTACTTCGTTCTGGGAGATTTGACAGACAAATAGCCATAGATAAACCCGATCTTAAAGGTAGGGAGGCTATTTTGAAAATTCATCTCAAAAAAATTCAAATATCCAAAGATATTGACCCAACTCAACTGGCTTCCATTACTTCTGGATTCTCGGGTGCTGATTTAGAGAACCTAGTTAATGAATCTGCTCTCGTTGCTACACGGAGATCTGCCGAGAATGTCGAGATGGATGATTTTACTCAAGCGGTTGAGCGAATCGTTGGAGGTATGGAACGAAAAAGCAGGGTAATGAGTATCGATGAAAAACGCAGAGTTGCATGTCATGAAATGGGCCATGCAACTGTGTCTCTTGTTCTGAATGAGTTTACTGAAATCATTCATAAAGTGAGCATTATACCAAGGGGGATTGGTGCCCTGGGATACGTAATGAGGCGACCGGTTGAAGATCGTTACTTGATGAGCCAATTTGAACTTGAAAACAAAATTATTGTTTTACTAGGTGGTCGTTCAGCCGAAGAGCATTTTTACGGGAATTACTCAACCGGTGCCGCAGACGATTTAGAGCATGTTACTGAAATAGCTCGTTCAATGGTAATGCAATACGGGATGAGTAAAGAGTTAGGAATGTTAGCTTACGAAAAAATTGACAGTTTATTTTTAGCAGGCGGTGTTCAAAGAATTAATAGTTACAGTGAAGAAACAGCACAAATAATTGACCATGAGATTATAAATCTTGTTCGCAAATGCTACCAGAAGGCATTGGAAATCATTACCGAGCACCGAAAATTTATTGAAGAAGGCATTGAGCTTCTAATGAAAAAAGAATCTTTAAATGAATCTGAATTGAGAGAGTTAAAGGTGGAATATTTTCCCAAAAAAGGAAAAATGACCATTAAAGCGAATTCAGTTTCAATTCAGGACAGTCAAGATCGTGGCATTTAAAATGCATCTGTTATTGGTGTTAGTAGCGATGCTAACCAAGAGTCTGGCAGGTGGGAACCCTGCCGATAGAATTGACTGATTGCTATCGTAGTCCAGATCGTCGTTATTTAGGGTGACCTATTGACGAAAGCTGATCTATAAATTCCGTGAAAATCCGCTTAGGAAACTGCACGGATTGGGGCAAGTCAACAGGTCGTAGGAAACGAACCGAATGCTATTTGTAAATCCGATGCCGGGCAGAACGGTTACGGACTGGAAAGAGCCGAGCTTATAGTGGCGAAGGTTATCATGATGGGTAAAGGATCAGTAAGTTGCAGCCTGTCATCTTTTCTTAAATAGTGGGCGACATGTTGAATCGAGATTCTTGGTGAAAGCGCGGAACTACATCAAATTGAAGGAGCTTCTCATGTCCTTCAGATGAGTTTTAAATTGTAGAGATATGATTTCGAAATTTCTTGATGTAGGGCGGTTGAGATCGATAAGTCCCGGACGAGGATCTCAGGTGCGAACAACGAATGGGTCGACTGAGCGTTGTGAAGAGAATAATTGAAGTCATTTTGTGCATAAGAGGGAAGTCTTTTAAGCAAAGTGGATTCAAAAATACTCTTACTTAAATTTGCATTCAAGCCATATTGGGGAAAACCCAACGTATGGAATGGCAGCTGACTTGAATTCCTAGATCAAGAATTCAGTCAGCTGCATTTTTTTGAAAGGTTCAAGTATGCCAGTGAGTGATTTATGTATTAGCAAATTAGTTACAATTTCATCAAAAGCAACAATTATAGATGCTGCAAAACTGATGAAAAATAAAGGCGTCGGCAGTCTTTTAGTAATGGATAACGGGAGTAAGCGGTGTAAGGGATTTATTACCGACCGGGACATAACACTTTACGCTGTGGCAGAGGGTGGTTACAGCGATATGCAAGTGAGTGAAGTCATGAGCCGCCAAGTTGCAACAATATCTAAGAAGTCAGGATTGCACGATGTTCTAGACAAAATGCAAAAGCATGAGTTGAGAAGAATAGTGGTAGTTGATGAAGAAGGTGATGCCTGTGGAATCCTTACATCGGATGACATTGTTCAGCTACTTGCCAAAGAAATGAATATGCTTGGCAATATTTTTTCAAAGCAATCCATGAAGGCAGGCCAGCAGCGCGCTTAGGGGAGTAATAATGAAAAATCCCGAATTTAAACATAAAATTCTTCTTGCAGTAGATCCTGAGGATGAAAAAATTCATCCGGTAAAATCTGTATGGAAAGCTCTAGATCGGTGGGCAGGTCATACAAATTCCCGAATAGAGGTTATTCATGTTCTTCAGTATCCACAAAGAATGATGAGCGATGATCGGTTTGTAGAAAGAATTCAGTTGTCATTAAAAAAGTTTGTGACTCATTCGGGAATGAAAAACTGCCAATCTTACAAAATTATAACTGGTACTACAAGTATCAAAAAAAGTGTTTCAAAACTTTTAAAATATGTTCATGATTCAAATGCAAAAGCTATTGCATTAATTTCACATGGTAGAAAATGGTTCTCAAGAATGATCATGGGAAGTTTTTCTGAAACTTTAATAATGGAATCAACTGTTCCGGTGATTTTTTTAAGTCGAAAAAGCATATCAGGAAATGACCGTGTTTTGTTCTTAACCGATTTCACAAAAGCATCCACTACATCTTTTCAAATATTTTTAGACGAGTTTTCAGGCATGGCAAGTGAATTGGTTCTTTATCATGCATTAGAACCAACATATGAATTTGTTGAGATAAGTAACTATTCTTTTGAAACAAGAAAATATGCAGTAGAACAAATGGAAAAACTCAGCAAATTAGCAAATGGTTACGGAATTAAAAATCGCTGGATTATTGAAGATAACGTTTTAGATATCGCAAAAGCGGTAATGAAAATTGTAAATCGTGAAAAGATTCCAATGATAGGTCTTTCATCATCTGCAACTCGCTATGGGATGATTTTTATAGGATCAGTTGCAAAAAGATTGTTTAGAATTGATAAAGTAACATGCTGGGTTTGTGGTCCAGAAGCGATTAAAAAGGGAATTAAAAAGAGGGTTGATTTAAGAATTCAAGAAAATCCTTCAACTCTAAGGCTTTAATATAATGTCTTATTTTCTCATTATTGTTCCCATCGATAACCAATCCATGATGAAGATCATTCCTATTATATCTCAGCAGCTTCTAGACCGAGGAAGTGAAGTAGAAATTTATTCTCATGAGGATGCGCCAGGAGGAGTTAACTTAAATCGATTTGATGGGTTCATGATTCTTACTCATTTTTTTCCTAAAAAATACAACTCTGAAATGGAGTGGTTCGTCAATAACTATGAACTATTAAAATGGAAAGAATCAATATTTGTTTATATTGATAATGACAGCAATTTGAGCTCGATGAATGAGCTGTTATACAGCTCACATTATGAGCACCTCTTTTTAGAATTGTTTTGCTTAAGAAATATAAGAATAAAGATAAAAAATGATTGTATGGGTATCAATCCAGATTGGGTTGCTCCATTGTTAAATCAGGTTGAGGCTTTCGCGTCAGTTGTAGATCAAAAAACATCATGCGGTCTATCATTTCAAAATCAATTAAAACGTGAATATTTATCTCATAGCGTAAAACTTGATAAAATTTAATGTTTTATGTTCGTTTCAAATAAAAAAATTTCATCAATACTCTATTCAGTTGCAGATTATTTATCCATCATGGGTGAAAATCCATTTCGGATAAGGGCTTACAGAAATGCGGCATCCACGATTGAAGATTGGCCGGAAGAATTGGCAACAATCTATTTTAAGAATAAAGATCTTCCAAAAATTCCAGGCATAGGTCATGACCTGTCTGGTAAAGTTATTGAAATTATTTCCTCAGGAAAATTAAGTATTTTCGAAAAATTAAAAAAGACAATTCCTGAATCTGTTTTAGAGCTATTACAAATAGGTGGTCTAGGGCCTGTTAAAGTTAAAGCACTTTGGAATATTCTTAAAATTCAAAATATTGAACAACTAAAAAAAAAAGTAATTCAACATGAAATTCAAAATCTACCTGGATTCGGAAGAGCATCAGAATCAAAATTGTTAGATTCTATCAAAATTCATCAAGATTTATCTCATCGTTTTTTGTGGATTGATGTCGAAGCTGCTTCTACAAAAATATTAGAATATTTAAAAAGTAAATTTTCTGATTTAAAAATTGAAATTGCCGGAAGTTTTCGCAGAGCAAAAGATGTCATTGGTGACATTGATTTGCTGGTTGCTAGCAATAATCCTGTATCTGAATTGATGTCTGTATTTAAAAGTTATCCTGATTCTATTTCAGTTATTATCTCTGGGAGCAATCGTTCTTCAATGTTATTAAATGGTGGAATTCAAGTTGATCTAAGAATAGTTCCTGAAGAGAGTTTTGCTTCAGCACTTCTTTATTTTACCGGTTCCAAATCACATAATATTGCTATTCGAAAAATAGCCGTCGAAAAAAAAATGCTTTTGAATGAATATGGGTTATTTCAGAATGGAAGAAATTTGTTTTGCAAGAGTGAAAATGAAATTTATGATAAACTTGGAATGAAATGGATTCCGCCGGAAATAAGAGAGGGTCAGGACGAAATATTGGCAAGTTTGAATGACCAAATTCCTCGATTGATCCTTAAATCAGATATCAAGGGTGATCTACATCTACATTCTAATTATAGTGACGGCATTTTAACCTTAAACGAGGTGGCTTCAGCGGCAATAGAATTAGGATACGAGTATGTTGCTATTACTGATCACTCAAGAAGTCTTAAAATTGCAAATGGACTGGATGATAAAAGGTTTCTTGAGCAATTTGATGAGATTAACGAATTCAACGATTCTAATAAATCATTTCATTTATTTAAAAGTGGTGAAATTAGCATTCTTGAAGACGGAAGTTTAGATGTTTCGAGTCAAGTGCTTGCTGAAATGGATTTTGCTATTATTGCAATCCATGATCATTTTTCATTATCTAAATCTAAACAAACTTTAAGAATCAAGAAGGCAATGGATTTTGATGGCGTTAAGATTCTAGCGCATCCTACGGGAAAGCTTTTAGGGATTAGGAACGAAATTAATTTGGATTTTGATGATATAGTTAAGCATGCATTACAAAGAAACTGTTACCTCGAGCTTAATTGTCAACCTACTCGTATGGATCTCAATGAACAGAAATGCAGGTACGCATCAAGCCATCATGTCCGGTTAGTTATTTCTACAGATTCTCATCGAAAAAACGAACTTCGTTTCATGGATTATGGCGTGAGATATGCGAGAAGAGGATGGGTGGAGCCATCTCATGTACTTAATACAGAAAGTATTGTTAATCTTAAAAAAATTTTCAGAAAATAGCGTTTTTATTCCTATTTTTTTTGTTTTGTTTTTTTTAATTTTCCAAGAAAAATCATATGCTACAATAATCGACACTGATTTGTTTTCAACTATCGCTGAAAAAGTGATGGTGAGTGTGGTCAATCTTTCTTCCTCGACTGTAATGGAGAGACCTTCTTTATCCCCCTTTCCATTTCAAGAGTATTTATATGGTAATCCCAAATCTACAGTTAAGGTGTTTTCCTTAGGATCAGGTATTGTTATTGATTCGATAGGTACAATTGTCACTAACAATCATGTTTTGGGAAGCGAGTCCGAGGTAAAGATTCAATTTACAGAATCCTTAGATGAAAAACCAACTCCTGGAAAAGTAATAGGTCGTGATCCAGATTTAGACCTTGCACTAATTCAATCTACTGTTCCTTTAAAATGCATTCCTGTAAAATTTGGAAATTCTGATTTGTTAAAAGTAGGTGAATTTGTACT
>CAZZLF010000111.1:0-6692 GCA_964654965.1 uncultured Bdellovibrio sp. | reverse complement strand
GTTTATCTTTATGGTCCTCGAATGAAATGGCTTTTGGATGAATTGCTGAAGAAAAATTTTACTAATGTTAAACATTACGAAACTCACGAAAAACTGACTCAAGATTTAAAAAACTCTATTCATTCTCATGATCAAATTCTCATCAAAGGCTCACGGGGAATGAAAATGGAAACCGTGTTCAAACTTTTAAAAGAATAATCAATGAAAACATTGTTGCTTTCCGACCCAGAAATTGCCGCAAAATTACTCAAACAAGATGAGTTAGTTGCCCTCCCTACCGAAACTGTTTATGGGCTGGCAGGGAACGCTTCCAATCCTGAAGTCGTGAAAAAAATATTCGTGGCAAAGGAACGCCCAAGTTTTGATCCATTGATAGTTCATTTTTCAAGTCAGTTCATTTCCTCCAATTCTCCTGTAGAAAAGTTGGTGCGACAAAAAATTCTTTTCCCTGAAATTTTACTATGGAAAAACTTAGTCCTTCTGGAAAAAGTCATGAAACAATTTTGGCCAGGACCGTTGACCATCGTTTTGCCAAAAGGTGAAAATATTCCTGATGAAGTCACCAGCGGCCAAAAAACAGTAGGTATTCGATGCCCAAAACATGCTCTTTTTCAGCAAGTTCTTTCTATTTTATCTTTTCCACTGGCTGCTCCAAGCGCTAATCGCTTTGGAAGAATTTCACCGACCCAAGCCCAACATGTCATGAATGAACTAAATGGAAGGATAGCGGGAATCCTGGACGGAGGACCTTGCGATGTGGGCGTAGAATCGACCATTATACAGTTCACTGAAAATGAAGTTCATTTATTAAGACCCGGAAAAATATCAAAGTCGGAACTGGAAATAGTCATTGGAACTTCGATTTTAATTGCTCCATCACTGATGCAAAAAATTACAGAATCCGCACTTGCTCCCGGAATGCTGGATGAACATTACGCACCAAGAAAGCCACTTTATCTGATTCCTATCAGCTTTCAAGACTCTCGCTCCATCTCTTCAATTCAGAATCATACCAACGCAATGGAGGATTCAACTGGCTGGATTTCCATGAGTGGGTTTCATCCAAACTTTCCTAAGCTTTCATCTAAAGAAATAAAAATCCTTTCTCCTCGAAAATCTATCGAAGAAATGGCAAGAAAGCTGTTTTCTACGATGAGGGAACTTGATGAAAATCCCCATATCAAGCAAATCATCGTCGACATTCCTGAAAATACTCAAGAAGGGCTTGGTGCCTCCATCTGGGATCGACTCAAGCGGGCAAGTCGAAACAAACCCTCTTTGCCATTTTAAAAATGTGTGATCAACTCGTTGAATGACAATCATCACCATTAAAGGGGAAAATCATGAATAAAGGTTTCGCACTCATCATTGCACTTCTTGTTTCAACTCATGCTGAAGCAAAAACAAAAACTTCAAATTCTATCAACATCAAATCGGAATCAACACCGAATGCTATCAATCACTTTTCTCATTACATGACCTATGAGGCCCGTCCTGGTGCGGGTATTGTTTCAGGTTATTTCACTGTTGGCGCTAACCTTGAGGGCAAGTACGGGTTTAAATTCGGATCCAACACACTCTTTGTGGGAATTGAAACAGGATTTTTCAGAACCGGAGTTTATTCAGACAGTTTTCAAACTGCTTCTATCACATCCATACCGATCACACCTTCTGCTACTTTTGAATTTCCAGTTTCTAATTCTGTTAAGGTTTACTCAGGTGCAAGTTTGGGGATGACCATTGCAACGGGACATCAAAGCTATACGGATAGTTTTGGAAACAGTAATAGCTTCTCCAATACCAGCGGTCTTTTTACCTGGAAATTACGTCCTGGGTTTGTTGTTTCGGATAAATTCGTTGCCGAACTTCCAATTGGCACCAGTGATGGAAGCTTCTACTTCCTGCCAAACGTAGGATACCGATTCTAAAATCAACGTTGAAATGGATTCAATGCAGAAAAGCTGGAACTCAAAACAGTTCCAGCTTTTTTAATATCATCTGATGATTTACCAAAAAAAGAAGGGCGTAATGTCAGCAACATCACGCCCTAGAAAAGATTTAATCAAACCCCAAAAGGCAATAAACCTTAAAGCTTCGCAATCAATGGAGCAATCAAGAGAGATACAACGCTCATCACTTTGATGAGAATTGCAATCCCTGGACCAGATGTATCCTTGAATGGATCTCCGACCATGTCACCAACGACGGCGTTCTTATGAACATCGCCACCTTTTTTGTGACCTTCGATTTTTCCTTTTTCGATATATTTTTTAGCGTTATCCCAGGCTCCACCGGCATTTGCCATGTAAAGAGAAAGGGTCGCACCAACAGCCAATGATCCAGCCAACAAGCCGGCAAGAGCACCTGCTCCAAGAGTGAATCCGACCATTACCGGAGCCACCACCGCAATCATTCCAGGAAGAATCATTTCCTTCAAAGCCGCTGCAGTTGCAATGCTTACGATTTTTTTCGGTTCTGGGTCAGCCTTCAATTCCATCAGACCTGGAATTTCTTTGAACTGACGGCGAATCTCTTCAACAATCGCACCCGCTGCACGTCCTACCGCCAACATGGTGGTAGAGCCAACGAGGAATGGAAGGATGGATCCAACCAAGATACCGATCAAGATGTTTGGATCAGTGATTGCAAGATTGATCACTTCCATTCCTGATTCCTGGCGAACATGATTTACTTCCATGTTAAAGGCAGAGAATAGCGCAAGAACGGTAAGAATTGCAGAACCAATCGCAAATCCCTTACCAATCGCAGCAGTGGTGTTTCCAACTGCATCGAGTTCATCGGTAATGTCACGAACATCTTTACCAAGGCCGGACATTTCAGAAATACCGCCGGCATTGTCAGAGATAGGACCGTAAGCATCAACCGTCATCACGACCGCAGTACCACCAAGCATACCTACAGCAGAAAGAGCGATTCCATAAAGGCCGAGGTATTTATTAGCAAGGTAAGCAACGATAGCTACAATCAACATTGGAATCGCAGTTGATTCCATACCGACCGCAAGACCTTGAATCAAATTGGTACCTGCACCGGTGATCGAAGCGCGAGCAATGTTCATTACTGGCTTGGAAGAAGTGTAATAGTCAGTTACAAGACCAATCACCGCTCCACCCACTGCGCCTAGGGCAAGAATTCCGGTTACCGCTTGGGAAATACCAAGCACATTCATCACTACGTAAGATACGAGTGCAAGAACGATCGGAGGAAGAATCAAAGCGCCACGAAGTACCGTTGCTGGATTCATGTGCTTCATTGCACGGGAAATGAAAATACAAACAATTGAAACAGCAAGTCCCAATCCTGAAAGAAGAAGTGGAAGACCAATTGCCACCAATTTATTGGTTGCTTCATCCGAGGCAATCAATTGCGGAACTTGTCCCACTGCTGCAGTAATCGCAATCGCCATTGCTGAAACGATGGCTGCAATCATGGATTCGTAAATATCCGCACCCATACCAGCAACGTCACCAACGTTGTCACCAACGTTATCAGCAACCACACCTGGGTTACGTGGATCATCTTCAGGGATACCTTCGATCACTTTACCAGCGATGTCGGAACCGACGTCAGCAGCTTTAGTATAGATACCGCCACCGATACGAGCAAAAAGAGCGATTGAAGACGCTCCAACGGCAAAAGAGTGAAGAATCGGGCTAATTTCAGCGTGATCCTTAAAAATCAAATAAACAACACCCAAACCGATTAAACCGAGGGCAGCGACGGAAAGCCCCATCACCGCTCCACCATCCAGCGCGGTTACCAGTGCATTTGCCTTAATTCCAGTACGGGCAGCTTCAGCAGTACGAACGTTAGCGTTCGTAGCAGCCTTCATTCCCACGTAACCTGCCAAAAGACTCAAAAAAGCACCCAAAAGAAAGGAAGCAGCTGCAATCCAGCCCAATCCCATCCCAATTGCCACAAATACCACTGCGGCATAAACTCCCAAAACTTGGTATTGGCGCCCCAAAAAGGCCATTGCGCCTTCGCGGATGTAACCCGCGATCCGCTTCATGGTATCGTTACCTTCCGGCAAACCCTTTACGCGGTAAAAAAAGAAAACAGCGACCAAAAGGCCTAAAATCCCGAAATAAATTGGGGAATTCATCCATGTGGACCACTGCGAATTAAACGCTTCCATCGCATTCTCCTTAAGCTAAGCTTGTTGTAGTGTTTTACTTTGAACCGACACTATTCCCTAAAATTGGCACGGTGTAAACAGAAGCTTTTAGTGCATAGCCCCGAAATCATTCCCTAATTTACCCTTTTAAATCCGATAATCGTCACTTGACTTTAAGTCATCTTTAAGGCAAACCTTGAAGGCTATGTACGCAGTTATAGAAACAGGTGGAAAACAAGTTCGTGTAACAACAGGTGATATCATCCAGGTTGAGAAACTCGCTGGCGATGTTGGCTCCAAGGTTACATTTGATAAAGTTCTTTTTTTGAGCAACCCAACCGATGGTGGCTCTGACGTATCGCTGGGTCAGCCATACGTAAGCAATGCAAAAGTTGAAGCAGAAATCGTAGCTCAAGGTCGTGGCGAAAAAGTCACTATCATTAAGATGAAGCGCCGTAAACAATACCGTCGCACTCAAGGTCATCGCCAAGAGCAAACTCAGTTGTTAGTAATGAGCCTTTCTAATGGCGCTAAAACAGCCGAGCTTTCTGCAGCTGACAAGAAAGTGAAGCTTGCTAAGTTCTTCACTAACTTGAAGCCAAAAGGCCCTGCAAGCCAAACTAAAACTTTGGGTTCACGCAAGAAGTTGACTGCTGCTAAAAAAGCGGCTTCAATCGCTGCGAAATCAGCTCCAAAAAAAGCTGCTAAAAAGGCATAATTTAAAACAAAAATATAGGCCGACTTGAGTTTTGGGACACCAATCTAAGTCCGCCGTAATTGATGAAGGTAAATCGTCATGGCACACAAAAAAGCCGGTGGTAGTACAAGAAACGGACGCGATAGTAATCCTAAAATGCTTGGTATCAAGCGTTTTGGTGGTCAAATGGTAAAATCAGGCGAAATCATTTGCCGTCAACGTGGAACTCAATTCCACCCTGGCAAAAACGTTGGCTTGGGCAAAGATTTCACAATTTTTTCTCTAATTCCAGGCGTTGTGAAATTTGAATACAAAGATCAGAAGCGCCAAAAAATTTCTGTTTACCCATTGGCGTAATCCATAAAGACAATCAAACATTTTTAAGGTAGAAACCGAGTCACACTCTGACTCGGTTTTTTTATTTATGAAATTCATCGATGAAGCAAAAATCAAAGTAGCTGCCGGACACGGCGGCGCAGGAAGCGTCAGCTTTCGCCGTGAAAAATTCGTCCCTCGTGGAGGGCCAGATGGCGGTGATGGCGGTAAAGGCGGAGATGTAACTTTTGTTGCTTCTACCCAACTCAGCACCCTTCAAGACTTCCGTTTTAAACGCTCCTATGTTGCCGAAAACGGTCAGCAAGGGTCTGGCCGAAACAAGGCCGGTCGCGATGGTCAAGACGTTGAAGTCAGGGTACCCGTCGGAACCGTGGTTAAAGATCTGGAAACCAACGAAATCATCTTCGATTTTACTGAAAATGGACAACGCTGGGTTGCCGCTAAGGGTGGACGAGGTGGTAAAGGAAATACCCATTTTGCTACTGCTGTTTTTCAAGCTCCTAAATTTGCTCAACCCGGTGAAGAAGGAACTTCAGCAGAATTATTATTGGAATTAAAACTACTCGCTGACGTGAGCTTGATTGGATATCCAAATGCCGGCAAATCGACGCTGATTTCCCGCATGAGTGCCGCTCACCCTAAAATTGCTGATTATCCCTTCACAACCTTGACCCCAAATCTGGGCGTCGTCAAAGTCGCCGACTTCAAGAGCTTTGTGGTTGCCGACATTCCCGGATTAATTGAAGGTGCTTCTCGAGGTCTTGGCTTAGGACACAAATTTTTAAAGCACATTGAACGTACCAAAATCACAGTGCATTTACTCGATGGTACCCACCTTCTTGATTTTGTAACCGTTCCAGATGAAGAATCAGAAGCCAGTGTTAAAAAGGCTGCTGCTGAATTATATCGTCTTTATCAAGCCATCCGTAAGGAACTTGAAATTTTCAATCCTGACCTAGTCGATAAAGATGAAGTGATCGTGATCAATAAAGCTGATCTATTTCAGGGACAACCCCGATTCCTACCGGAAGTTAAATTCGAGTTTCGAAAGCTACTCGAAAATGGTTCAAAAAAAATGTCACGCGTGCTTCTAGAACAAGAACCTCTTTCAATTTCATGCGCCTCCGGGGAAGGGATTCATGACTTGATTCACACCCTATGGGGGAAACTCTCGAATGAGTTTTGATTTTCGAGAAAGCACCGCCCTTTTTGGAGGTAGCTTTCACCCTCCCCACATTGGGCATGTTCAGGCGGTTCGGGGAATATTCAGAGATCCTGGCGTAAAAAAAGTGATGGTCTTGCCTTCCTTTGGCACTCCCTTAAAAAAAGTTACTACGACTTTCCAACAAAGATTGGATATGACCCGTCTTGCTTTTGAAGGACTTGATCAGGTGGTGGTCAGCGATTTTGAAAACACAAATCAAACTCAATTTACTTGGGAATTACTGGAAAAACTGACTCCTTCTGTGCACAATCCTGTTTTTGTTATCGGAAGCGACCAATTCCAAAAATTGAATGAAT
>CAZZLF010000110.1:0-6713 GCA_964654965.1 uncultured Bdellovibrio sp. | reverse complement strand
GCAGAATAAAGATCTCCCTGAATCAAAGGTAAAGTTGAATGAAGATTGGTTAGTTTCTTTTTTACTCGAGGAAGAAGGGTTTGCTCGCCTTCTACTTCTTCATAAATTTCGTAAACGAAGGCCTCGACGTCTTTAATCTTGCCGGATTTAAAATCAGATTGGGGAAATTCTTCATATTTTCGTGATATTACTTTTTGAGTAGAGTGAGAAATGATGACTTTGTGTTTTCCCCGCTTGCTGGTAATTTCAAAAATTCGCACCAATTGACCATCCAAGATTCGATCGTTCCAATTGAGACCTCGAATCGAAGAATCTTCTGCAGCCTGAGCCAAAGATTCGCGAACCAGATTCATCATCTGATCTTGCCCTAAGTTGGTCGGAATAAAACGGAAGCTGGTTTCCTTGCCGTCGGATTTCATCAAAGAACGATCCAGGGAAACTTCAACCTGAACAGCTTTAGAAGTCTGTAGATTCGTCCAAATTCGGATATACATTCCCTCAACAGGGTACCCACTCGCTAATTGTTGGTATTTCAGATAATGTTCAAAAGCCAAATCACGAGATTCCTGGAGAATCAGGTTATTTTCATCAATCGATTTTCCTGTTTTTTTCTCAATCAGCTTTAGGACATGCTTGATGGAAGCATTTGAATCTTCACTTCCAGTCCAGCGTAAGAACACGGGATCAGATTCACGAGCACCGGCAGACTGAATCAGCATCGCGATGAAAAAAATCAAACTGAACCTGATCATGGAAGAAACTCCCTTCAAAATTTGAAGTTCAACATCTTCTCATGGTCGAATACTTTAGTAAATAAGTTTCCGACTTTGGATTGTTTTTTTATTACACTATTTTAGTTTAAACGGCAATGCGGCTGTTTACCGCTCTTCTGGGCGCCCTTCCAAATGGGGATTACTTCAGAAAGATGTTCTTGAATTTGACTAATTCGCGTCTGATCAGAGGGATGGGTAGATGCAAATTCAGGCGGCGCACTTCCACCATGAACCGCAGCCATATTTTTCCAAACTTCTATCGCCTGATTTGGATCAAAACCTGCTTTCGACATTAACTGCAAGCCAATGATGTCTGCCTCGCTTTCATGCGTGCGACTGAATGGAAGCAAAACCCCGAATTGTAGCCCAATACCAAGTCCGGCTAAAACCCACTTTTTTCTTTCGGGATCCGATTTTCCCAACAACAAATCAGCAATAACCATTGCGGCCTGAGCGCCCAAACCTTCTGAGACCCTTTCGTTTCCATGCCGGGCAATGACATGACCAACCTCATGTCCCATGACTGCCGCAAGTTGGGCATCGGTCTTTAAAATTGGAAGTATACCGGTATAAACTCCGATTTTTCCACCCGGTAGCGCGAATGCATTTACGTCCTTACTTTTAAAAACAACTATTTCCCAATCTTGAGATGGGATGTCCGTTTTAGATTCGGCAATAATCGGTTTCACCACGCAATTGACATAAGCATTGATCTTCGTGTCTTTTTCAATTGGAGTTTTTTGCTTAAGCTCTTCAAAGCTTTGTCTCCCCATTGCGTTCATCTCGGAATCAGGAAGAATAGTCAGTTGTTTACGCCCTAGCGGAGACGTTGCGCAAGCGATCGCGATGAAGACCAAGCTCAAAAACAATGAAGATCGTTTTATTCCCATAGGTTCAGCTTATCAAAAATATTGAAGTGGAATGCAAAAAGTTGTTGGAATTCCTTGAAATCATTTAAGATCAATTGATCACTCGAACTTCTTCTTGAAGTTCAAGATTCATTTCTTCAAGTGCACGTTTTTTAGCCAGCTCAATCAAACCGATCACTTCTTCTGCACGAGCTTCACCAAGATTGATGATAAAATTAGGATGTTTTTCAGAAAACTGAGCGTTTCCGATGCGATATCCTCTTAAACCCAATTGATCAATCACCTGCCAGGCATAAAGTCCTGTGCCACCCTCTCCACTTTTTCCTTTGGGGTTCATGAATACACTTCCACATGAAGGATAATCCACCGGCTGAGTCAGTTTTCTTCGCTGATACAAATCATCAATTTCCGCTTTAACTTTTTCTGGATCTTGCGGCTCATAATGCATTTCAACATGGGTCACCAAATCAGCTGGCCCAAGAAAATGATTGCGTCGATAGGAAAAACTATTCCCATCTGGATTGATCACTCTGGTGTGAAATTCAGATTCAGATGAACCCAAGCGAATGATCTCAATTTTGGTCAGAAGATTCTTGATTTCTCCAAGATGAGTTCCGGCATTCATGGCCACCATTCCACCGACAGAACCGGGTATCCCCGTGAGTCGGGAAAGATTTCCATAACCTTTTTCTTGAGCTCGACGAAGAAGAGTCGAGGCTCCAACGGATGATCCTATTCTTAAAAGATGATTAGGAAGCTCCACAATCTCAGAGAACAGGTGCTTCATTCGAATAATTACACCATTAAAACCTTCATCCTTGAATAAAAGGTTAGAACCCCAGCCCAGTACAAAAAAACGTGCATTGGTCTTAAAAATAGCGCTGGAAAGCAATTGAAGATCGTTCAGCGTTTTGGGTGTTGCCAATACTGCAGCAGGACCACCGATGCGATAGTAAGTTACCTTGGAGAGTGGCACACTGAACTCCAATTGACCTTCAAATAAAGAAGAGATCTTTTGGAATTCTTGTACCCAGCCTTCAGGCTTCAACATGCTTTAGTCCGTAATGTTGTTTCTTGGTGAGCCACACCCATAGGCAATAAAGGGATTGTACAACTACAAACGTAGCCATTACAGCCTGTCCACCATTTGAAAATCCATAGGAATGGAGGCCTACACCCAACACAAAATTTACACCGTACCAAGCCATTAAAACAGTACTGAAACAAATCACAGTCCACATTGGAAAGGTATATTTGCCGATCCACCCGGTATAGCGGCCATGCAACACTGCCATATAGGCGAGCAATGCAATCAAAGCCCAAACTTCTTTTGGGTCCCATCCCCAGAAACGTCCCCAAGAATAATCCGCCCAAATTCCGCCAAGAATGGTTCCAGCAGCAAGCAATACCGTACCGAACATGAGTGCACGATAAGAAAGCTGATTCAGAAGCGAAATGCGCTGCTCACCCTTTTCAGAATGTTTTTTGGTAAACTGAAATAGAGCAACGTTGGAAATTCCCATCGCGAGCATGAAGGCAGCATAACTTAATGTGATAGTGAGTACGTGAATCGTCAGCCAATAATTACTGCGAAGTACTGGAACCAATGGGCGAATGGTTGGATCCATCACCATCGGAGCAGAATCTGCAGCAAACAAGGACAAACCGGCCAGAATGGTCGCTATCGTCAATAAGATGCGATGTTGATGTTTGGCATAGATCAACAAAGCAAAAGTCATCACTCCAAAACTTACCCAAATGATCGACTCATACATATTGGTGACCGGTGGACGCCCAGAGACATAGCAACGAAGTCCAAAACCGATTGCATGCATAGCCATGGCAAAAAAAGTGAGGGCCTTTGCCATCAACCTGGAAAACGCATTTGCTCCGGCAAACATCCATAAAATGCCCGCCACGAGATAAAAAATCATTGCCTGAAGGAAAGGACGTAAAACATTGTAAATGACTTCAGCTTTTAATTTTGCAGTATTCAGACCCGGTACCATGTCGGAAATTGAAGTTCTTGCCTGGTGGGCATTTTCCTGAACTGCATCCACATTTTTTTCCAAATACCCCTTCAACATCTGCAGTACGGATTGAACCTCAGGTGAGTTCGAACTCATTGCAGTGGAAAGGGAAATCCATGGCTGCTCCTTACCCTGTTCAATCACGACATTTTTATCAGGCATGACCATCCATAGTTGACCTGCGATCAAAGATTGGAAACGACTCACTCTCTCTACTACTCGCTTCAATTCTTCGGAACGAGGATCTTTCTTGCTAGTAGTGACATCAATTCCCTTACTCGTCACCTGAGATCCTTGTCCTTGAATTCCTTCTGCATATTGAAGAAAGACGTTGTTTTTCATCAATTCAGTTGGAGAAAAATACTTACGGGAAAGATCCAACAAGAGCTGTTTTTTCAAATCATCATTGGAGACTCGAATAATCGGAAGATCAGACCAGGTTTTCGGATCAACCATCATCGATAACAACATTTCACTCGGCTCAAGACCTCCGTAAGAACGAGCTCCGGTCATTGCAAGAATATTTTCACGTGCAAATTCATCAAATGGTTTGATTCTTCCACCGCTTTGGGTGGGAATCAGTCTGAGATCTGAAAGACGCAATCCCTTCAAAGATTGTGGAAAAGAAGTTGTCTCTTGTGCATTGACAGGAGTAACTGAAATCAAAAAAACCATTGTAAAAAAACAACGAAGAAATTTTTTCATGACTGATGAACCGCCTTTTTACGAACAACGACTTTTGAAAGATAAAGTAAAATTGAACCAAGCACCAAAAGTAAAGAACCTGAATACTTTAGGAAACGACCGGGATCATAATTGACCGAAAGAACTGTGGTTGTAATTTTTGGAAAATCGGGAATATAGCTCGCTTGATAGAAAGTATAATGTTGAACTTTCAACGGCTCATTCATTTGAATCGTATGAACCGGCAATGCGTCTAAATCTGCCTGAGTTTTTTGGAAATTTTCAATCACTTGGACATGAGATGCGTATGAGGCTGGATCCATCGTGCCTGGATTATTTTTCATTTCAAAATTCTTCAAACGAAGCGCAAAAGGCAGAATCACCCGTTTCTGAAAATATCCGACTGAAACTTTTTCATTCTTTTGGTTTAAGAATTCAGCGCGATCTCCCAAGCTCAACCAAAGACTGGATGCAGGATTGTCGATCAAGGAGATGCGAATCGCTGGAACCGGATTTTCTGAACGCTCTTTTGCAATCACATATTCGGTTTTATTCACGGCTTTGGGCAAGAATTTTTTCAATTGAACCTGAATCGGCATTTTCCAACCCGGATAAATCACGGTTGGGTCTTGATCTGAAAGTTTGATCGGTCCCTTGTTCGTGTCTCCACGAGGGGAAATGGCAAGAAAACTCAACTCACCCTTTGAAGAAACAATGAATTCAAAACGGGCTTCACCTTGTTCCGGTGGTGGCATTTTAATCTCTTCAGAGCGGATTAAAAATCGAGCCGGACCCATTTTCTGAGTTGCCCAGGCAGGGTCACCTGCCCACATCCAAAACTCAGGGGCACCGCCCATTGGCGCACCTAGAATTCTGACTTGAACTGCAGCTCCTGCTTTTTCGGTTGGTAAATCACTTGAAGGAAGAAATTGAAAATTCGGAACGGAATCTGAAATGAATTGATCCACCCGGATTCCAAAATCATCGTATTGAATCGATTTGAATCGACTCGCTACCGATTGAGGCATCCAAGGGAACTCTATAGAGCTCATGTTTTCATCTTTTTTGAAAACTACAACTTGCTGATCGAGTTCAACCGAGGAACTCACTTCACCCTCGGTCAACTGTAAATTACCGTCAATTCCATTGGTGTAAGTCACCCATGATCCGGCAAGAATCATCAAAATTCCGGCATGAGCCATCAAAAATGGAATATGTTTCTTTTTCCAAGGCAAGCGGCTGATAGCGACAGCAAGAATCAAGGCTCCGAACATTCCTAAAATCACGAAGAACCACCAGGAACGATAAACAAAATACTGTGCCGTTTTAGTATCCAGATTAGATTCGATGAATGTTGCAGCAATCAATGCAAGAGTGAGTGCAAGCATGACTAACACTGCAAACTTAAGTGAGATTAGAATTTTCCAAATTTTTTCAGCGAAGTTTTGCAAAACTTGAACCATGGGAACCATCCCGACGCTGGTTCGATCAGCGTCTCAACTCGAGCGCAATTTCCTTACTGCGATCTGGAGTCACTCCACCATGTCGCACAACGGATACACCGGCTAATTCCAGTACTTTTCGCTGTGCCCAGGCCTCACCTTCCAAGTAATCCTTTGGTTTGGAAGAGTCTTTTTTTTCGTCATAAATGCGATCGTATAATTTGGAGCGAAAGTATATCCCAGCATTTCTTCCGATGGCATAACGAGCTTTTTTTCTCATGGTGAGCGGGAATAAAAACTTTTGTCTTGCGCCCGGCTGAGTAAAATCAATGACCATGTCTACTTTTGCAGGAGCATGAGGACCAATGGATTGACCACTCGTAGAAATAAAAAATACTTTGGCTCCCAGATAAGAATGTTTAATGAAGTTTTCAAGAGCCGCTTCATCAAAAGATTGAGCACGAGAAGAAAAAACCACCAAGATGGTCTTAATTCCTTGAAACACAACGATAGATTTATTCGCAGTATGTCGACTCATGAAATATCCTTCATCACTTCATCCACATGTCCGGTGACCGATACTTTTGGGTAAATCTTCGCCACTTTTCCATTTTCATCAATGATAAAAGTCGTTCGCTCGATACCCATGTATTTGCGTCCGTACATGCTCTTTTCTTTCCAAACGCCATAGGCTTCACACATTTTTCCTTCTTCATCAGAAAGCAGGGTGAATGGAAGAGAATACTTTGTTTTAAATTTCTGGTGGGACGCTACTGAGTCTTTACTCACCCCGATCACTGCGGCACCAGATTTCTGGATTCGGCCAAAATGATCACGAAAATCACAACTCTCTTTGGTGCAACCAGGAGTGTCGTCTTTCGGATAAAAATAGATCACCAGTTTTTTTCCGGAGAA
>CAZZLF010000109.1:0-6753 GCA_964654965.1 uncultured Bdellovibrio sp. | reverse complement strand
AAACTTTTCAGTGTCAGCGTTTCTCCCGACTCGTTTTTCAGAGAAAAAGAGGGAGCTTTCTGACCAATCTTCAATAGCGACTCTACAACAGTCTTGCTTGCCGGTTTGCTTGCTTTTTTAGTCGCAGGCTTGGCAGCAACCGCTTTTTTAGCGGTCGCTGCTTTTTTTGTGCCTGAAGATTTTTTAGTCGCAGTCTTTGCCATGATTACGCCTGAGGAGTTTCATCCTTCTTCGCTTCTGCAGCTACTGTATCGTTATTAGAGGTTTTTCCTTTTTTGGAAGAACCCGCTTTTCCCTTGATCGTGTTTTTTACTTTGGTCTGAATCAGGTCAGCAGCCTCTAAAGCATTCACAGACTTTAGAATTTTTTCAAATTCCTTGGTTTGAGAATTCACGAACTTGCTGAATTTAGCGAGTTCAACCGGAATCTGTTTTTGCAGCTTCTGAATCTCTTTCGCTTCCTTGGAAATGAACGCCTTCACTTTTTTAGAGTCGGTATTCTTAATGAGGTCTTTCAATTCCTTGCCTGAAGCTTCCGCGTATTTCTTCGCTTCCTTCAGGGTTTCCTTATTCATCAGGGTCTTAAGTTGTTGTTGCTTGGTCTTCAACTGGCCCATGACATCTTTGAATTTATTGAGATCAATTTTGCTGCTCATGTCGATTCCTTTCAATTAGAAGCGGGAAACCACTTCAGAACGTTCGAAAAAGTAGCTGATTTCGCGCTCAGCAGAGGCAAGGCTGTCAGAACCATGAACTGCGTTTGCTTCGATACTGTCAGCAAAATCTTTACGAATGGTGCCTGGAGCTGCTTTGGACGGATCCGTTGCGCCCATGATTTCACGGTTTGCCAATACTGCGTTCTCACCTTCAAGAACCATGAGAAGAACTGGACCACTGGTCATAAAACTTACGAGGCTTCCGAAGAAAGGACGCTCTTTATGTTCAATGTAGAAACCTTCTGCTTTTTCTTTAGAAAGTTTTGTGAATTTAGCAGCTGCTATACGAAGACCTTTGGATTCGAAACGATCGATGATCTTTCCGATGTTGTTCTTCTCTACTGCGTTTGGTTTTACGATACTGAATGTTTTTTCGATTGCCATAATACTACCCTTTCATTGCCTCTTTTAATGTAATGCCCATCGTTGCCGGAGAACGGGAAATCCGAACTCCTGCAGCTTCGAGCGCCTTGAATTTTTCTTCCGCAGTTCCTTTGCCGCCAGAAATGATGGCACCTGCATGTCCCATCCGTTTGCCCGGAGGCGCTGAAGCGCCACCGATGAAGCCGACCACCGGCTTCTTCACATATTTCTTGATGTATTCCGCTGCTTCTTCTTCAGCTGTTCCACCAATTTCACCGATCATGATGATTCCATCGGTGTTGGGGTCAGCGTTGAACGCTTCGAGCACATCAATAAAATTGGTTCCGTTTACTGGGTCACCACCGATACCAACACAGGTACTTTGTCCGATGCCAAGCTTGGTGAGCTGATAAACAGCCTCATAAGTCAGAGTTCCAGAACGGGAAACCACACCAATTCTACCAGGAAGGTGAATGTGTCCCGGCATGATTCCGATTTTGCATTGGCCAGGAGTGATGATCCCCGGACAGTTTGGACCGATGAGACGAGATCCTTTTTCTTTCACAAAACGCTTAGTCGCGATCATGTCAGCAACAGGAATTCCTTCGGTAATCGCAATAATCAGGGGAACACCTGCTTCTGCGGCTTCACAAATAGAATCAGCAGCTGCTGGAGGTGGTACGAAAATCATGGTCGCATTTGCGCCAGTTTTCTTTACTGCTTCACCTACAGAATTGAATACCGGAAAACCTTCGACGGATTGACCGCCCTTTCCCGGAGTCACTCCACCAACCACTTTCGAGCCTTCCACTTTCAGGCCATATTCATGACAGCCTTTCGCGTGGTAAAGACCCTGAGATCCGGTGATTCCTTGAACGATTAATTTTGTATTTTTATCTACCCAAATCGACATATCTGTTCAGCGGTGAACCTAACGGTTCTACTTCGCTGCCTCCACTACTTTTTTAGCAGCATCTGCGAGATCATCTGCAGGAGTAATTTTCAAACCGCTCTCTGAAAGAAGTTTCTTTCCAAGCTCCACGTTCGTTCCTTCAAGACGAACCACCAGAGGAACATTGAGTTTCAGTTCTCTTGCAGCAGCAATCACGCCTTCTGCAATCACATCACACTTCATGATTCCACCAAAGATGTTCATGAGAATCGCTTTTACTTTAGGATCCTTGAGAATGATTTTGAAAGCTTGAGTCACTTTTTCTTTCGATGCTCCACCACCAACGTCGAGGAAGTTGGCCGGCGTACCACCAGCAGGCTTGATAATATCAAGGGTTGCCATGGCGAGGCCCGCACCATTCACCAAACAGCCGATGTTTCCATCGAGGGCAATGTAAGCGAGTTCGTACTTGGACGCTTCCACATCTTGAGCATTCTCTTCGAGCAAGTCGCGCATTTCCAGCACATCGGGGTGACGGAAAAGTGCGTTCTCGTCGAAGTTCATTTTGCAATCGAGTGCAAGCAACTTGTTGTCACCAGTGATGACCATCGGATTGATTTCAACTTGTGAGCAATCCATCTGCATGAAGCAGTCGTAGATTCCTTTGAAGAACGCCACTGCATCTTTCATCATCTCAGTCGGAAGACCCAGTGCGAGTGCAAGGGTACGACCATGATGAGGCATGAAGCCTGTACCTGGATTGATTACGGCACGGAAGATTTTTTCAGGGTGCTTTTCAGCTACTTCTTCAATCTCCATCCCACCTTCAGTTGAAGCCATCATCACGACTTTTGATTCAGCACGATCCAAAACAACTCCAAGGTAGAGTTCTTTTTTAATATCGCATCCACCTTCGATCCAAATTTTGTGAGTTTTCTTGCCTTGTGCTCCCGTTTGAGGAGTAACCAAAACCTTACCCATGATGTTGGTTGCAGCAACCTTCACGTCTTCGATTGTTTTGCAAACCTTCACACCGCCCGCTTTACCGCGGCCTCCAGCGTGCACTTGAGATTTCACTACAAATACCGCAGGATTCACTTCTTTTTTCAGTTTTTCAGCCGCTAAAGCAGCTTCGTTGGCGACATCAGCCGCAGGACGGAAACTCACGCCATCGGTAGAACCGACAACGAGAACACCTTCAGCGACTGGCACTTTGAAGCGCTTCAGTACTTGTTTTGCCTGATACTCATGAATGTTCATTGAATCTTCTTTCTATTAGTTCAAACCAAGACGTTGCATATCATCGACCAAGCCCTTGACCGCAGCCGCTGACTTGCCGAACATATCTTTTTCTTCTGCGTTCATATCGAGCAGCGGAACTTCTTCCACTCCTTTTGATCCAAGCTTAACGAGCACTCCGCAGAACAAATCTTTTACGCCGTACTCACCCTTGAGCATAACCGCACAAGGAAGAATGCGTTTTTTATCGCGAACAATCGCTTCCACCATCTGAATGGTCGAAGCAGCAGGAGCATAATAAGCGGAACCGGTTTTCAATAATTCAACAATTTCCAAACCGCCTTTACGTGCGCGATCAACGATTGCATCGATGCGATCTTTGGCAACCAGCTGAGTCAGTGGAATTCCACCAACAGTGCAATAACGAGCCATTGGAACCATCGTGTCTCCATGTCCGCCCAAGGTGAATCCTTGAACGTCTTCAACACTGACATTACATTCCATCGCCACAAACGAGCGGAAACGAGCACTATCCAGAACTCCTGCCATACCGATCACGCGTTCACGTGGAAAGCCGGTTGCATTCATAGCGACGTGGCACATGGCATCGAGTGGATTGGAAACGATAATCAACACGCAATTCGGAGAATACTTCGCCACTTGTTGCGCGCATTCTTTTACAATTTTTGCGTTCGTTGCGAGAAGGTCATCACGGCTCATGCCTGGCTTACGAGGAAGACCCGCGGTGATCACTACGACATCAGAATCCTTCGTGAGTTCGTAATCACTTCCGCCCTTGAGATTGGAATCAAAGCCTTCCACTGGAGAAGCTTCAAAAAGATCCAGTGCTTTACCCTTTGCGGAGTCACCATTGATATCGATGAGAACGATATCACCGAGCTCTTTACTTGCAGCCCAGTGTGCGCAAGTTGAACCTACAAATCCTGAACCAATCACTGAAATCTTTGGACGCTTGGTCGCCATGACTAACCCTTTCACTCTGAATTTAAGTTTGGGGTAAATCTATCGAATTAGAGGATTCTAAACAACGGAAATCCGACGGAAACACCAAAACTTTTCGAGTAAAAATAAGGCTTTGGTTCTTTCCATTCAATGAAGTTTAACTCGAGAAAATAAGGGCCAACTCCATAACGCACCCAGGTATTCATGTAGGATCGCTGATTGAGTTCGGGATAGAAAAACCCCCCGATCAGAAAATTGGCATTCTTGAAGAACAAGTCCCTGAAAGTCAGTTCCACACCTTGAGGACCGCTGAAGAAATTCACTCTTTTTCCATTTTCAGGTGAAACATAAGACAAATCATGGGCACCCAAGAGAAGATTCAAACTGATCCGTTCATCGACTCCGCGAAATTGTTCCAGCATCAGATAAAAACCGAAATCAATTTCAGGTTTGGGACGCAAGGGCAAGGCTCCAAAACTCACGATCTTTAACGCATCATTAAAATAATACGATGCATAAAACGTGGTGAATCCCACGTTCAGATTTCCATAGGAATTGTCGCTGCTGTAAGCACCCACCCCCATGCTGACACCCAAATTATGAAAAACTGGAGCCACCTTGAGCTCCATTTCAAATGAGTCCTGACCATTACTGAATGAATGCTTTTGATTTTCAGAATCAAAATTCAATTGCTTGAAAATAGTTTTTTCTCCGCCTTCCCAAAGCACGGTCACCAAAACAACCGGCTTGGAGGAAATGCCAATTGAATTATTCACACGATGACAAGTCACCATTAACCAAGAATTGGAAATGTTGGCTTGATTCAATGTGGGCTTAAACGGGGAACAGGAAGAATCAAAATAAAAATGAGTCTTTAATTCTGGACGTGGAGTGAATCGAAGTTTGACTGGATTATCCAGCGAAGTCAGAGCAACTTCCCTTTCTCCTTCCTCATCTTTCCATCGAGCCCGTGGAATCAGAATTCCCGCTTCATCTTTTCCATTGGAAACACGCACCCATTGCAAACTGCCTTCGATCCAACCATCTTTACGACCATTCACTGAGAAATCTTCAGGCTTGAGATCAATCATGGGATTAAAAATCACAAATGAAAAAGGATTCGGCTCTCGCAAAACTTTTTCATGCAAACGGTCAAAGGGAGGCGTGCTTTCCGCAACCGCAGAAAGTGCAAAAAAGAAAATCGGCAAGAGCAGGAATCTCATGCAAATAATTTATAGAAGATTTTTTCCGAGAGCAAAGATTAATCGTGAAATGCCTTGCGAATGATTTCGATTCCTTTTTGCAGTTCATTCTCGGTAATGACCAAAGGAGGGGCAAAACGGATGATATGTTGATGCGTTTGCTTCGCCAAAAGACCATGCTCCGCCATTTGATAACAGACATCCTTGGCGGTAAATTTTTTACCCTGACGGTCATGAGGTCGAATCACGGCAGCATTGAGCAATCCTTTTCCCCGGATTGTTTCCACTATGCTGGAATTCATCATCCGCAATTCACTTCGAAAATGCTCTCCTAGAAACGCAGCTTTTTCCGCTAAATTTTCTTCGAGAATCACTTCAATTGCAGCTCGGGCAACCACACAAGCCAGAGGATTTCCTCCAAAGGTGGATCCATGTTGTCCAGGCTTCAAGGTCAGTAAAATTTCATGACTGGCAAGGACCGCTGAAATCGGAAGCACTCCACCGGAAAGCGCTTTTCCGAGAATCAAAATGTCCGGCTTCACTTGTTCATGATCGCAGGCCAGTAGCTTTCCCGTTCGAGCTAACCCCGTTTGCACTTCGTCTGCAACCATGAGTACATTTGCCGCCTTTGTCAGCTCACGAACTTTTTTTAAATAACCATCGGGAGGCACCACCACTCCGGCTTCCCCCTGAATCGGCTCAAACATAAATCCTGCAACGGTTGGATCCTTCAATGCCTCTTCGAGTGCATGGGAGTCGCCATACGGAATAACAATGTATCCAGGTAAAAATGGTCCGAATCCACCTTTGGAATCCGGGTCCGTGCTTGCAGAAATGATTCCGAGCGTGCGCCCATGAAAATTATCCTCACAGACAACAATCTTTGCCTGATTTTGAGGAATATTTTTGATGTCATAGCCCCACCGACGGGTCAGCTTGAGCGCTGTTTCAACCGCTTCGGCACCTGAATTCATCGGTAAGAGACGATCATAGCGAAGAAGTTCGCACATGAATTTTTCATAGGCTCCGAGTTCGTTATTGTAAAATGCACGTGAAGTGAGCGTGAGTTTTTGCGCTTGAGTCGTCAATGCACGAATGATCTTGGGATGAGAGTGCCCTTGATTGACCGCGGAATATGCGGAAAGAAAATCCAGATATTCTTTTCCATCGACATCCCAAACTTTCGCTCCCAAACCTTTTTCCAAAACCACTGGCAAGGGCGAATAGTTATTGGCACCAAACTGATTTTCTAAATCGATGTAAAACTGGGATTTTGAGGATGCCTTCATCTTCCCATCATACCCGAGTAGAGAGTTTTTCGAAAGACTCACACAGGTAACGAATTTAGTTCAATGAGGCTTTGAGTTAAAGGTCTGGTT
>CAZZLF010000108.1:0-6769 GCA_964654965.1 uncultured Bdellovibrio sp. | reverse complement strand
TGAATAGGCACTACCAACAATTTCAAAACTGTAACCATAAATAGGTTGGTTCCAAGTTTCTCGGCCAATTTCAATGTCTGCGGCAAATGCCTGATGTTTCAATCCGATTTCATTTGCGAGAATGACGTGAAAAGAACCTGGATTCAAATCTGAGCAACGGGAGCCAATCCCAAATGTTGTGCAATAGCGGCCGACTAGGATGGGGCCTAGATCAGAATGAAAAGATCCCTTATAGGAGATGAGGGCTTTGATGTCAGAAGAACCAAATGGAATTACAATTCCATCAGGGTTGACGAAATCAACGGGTTTCGGCTCAAGAAATTGAATGGCACTTGCGGTCCATCCATCACAGATTCCTTCAAAGTCTTTGGCGGTTTTCTTTGCATTGACCCTGGCAACGTAGCTGGATAGTGGATAGTCATAGCGACCACGTGCTAGGTCAAATTTTTCTGCAGGAGAGAGTTGAGCCAGTTCTTCACGGCTCATACGCGTGACTTTTGAAAACTGTGGAGATTGATAGTCGAAACCTTCCTGGCCAGGTGAGTTCCAACGAAGATTGATACTTCCTTTGTTTCTAGGCCAATAGCTTTCAGACCAGGGAATGTTTTTCGTTTCCAGCATCGCTTGAGCGGGAAGAGCATTCAGATGGTATTCATATTGAGAGTCGAAATGGGATGGATTATTGTAGGAATCCCATTCACTGGCATTGGCGACCATAGTAGTCGCAGACAACAACGATCCCAAGATCAGATTTTTCATGATGCATGCCTAACACAGAGAAAAAAACTTTGCCCGAAGAAAAAATCGATTCCTTCGGGCAAAATCTTCATCAAGTTACTGGCTTGATGATTTCTGTCGCTGTGGAGCAACAGAATGAGAATTGCAGAAAAAGTCCGTTCTTAAACGCGGCGCTTCACCAGCGTTCATCGGGACTTCGAGTCCTCCGTCAATTCCGAAAGTATTCAATGCAAACCTGCTGCCATTACAGAGCGCAACCGCTGGATCTTTCAGGTTTTCATTGGGGAATTCTTGTTTCAAAACGGGGCAAAAACAACACTGAATGATTGACGCAAAAAATTAATAAAATTTAAATCATTGAAGTATCGTTTTTTTTCTCTAAAATAAATTTAACGGATGAAAAAAATTCTGGCGGTTGCGGTTCTTGCGCTTTCCAGGGGGTTTCTCAACAGCAATGTTGATGAGTCTGTTTTCGTCAGTCAATTGGTCATGACTCAGCAAAACCCGGTTTTGGATGAGTCTACAGCAGAGTTTGAAGATTCTGTTGAAAGTGATTCCGAAAATGAACGTGATCTTAAATCGAACACTGTTCGGAAAAGTTTTCGAAATCATCTCTCAAATTTTCATTTCTATCTTTCATTCCAATCAAACTCGATTAAAAATTTGGAAGCCATTATTCCGTTTGGAGTAATTTTACCAAATCAATTCAGAGTTCAGCCGCGTTTGATGGGATCGATCGGATCTTCCCGCGCTCCACCTGCATTCTCGTTCGTTTAGGCATTATTTAATTTCAAATCATCGACAAATTACAATTTGAGTAGAAATCGGATCACCTTTTTTTACTTTAAGCATTTATAGACTAACAGCGTTGGAGGACAAAGTGAAACAACAGTCATTCATTCAAAATCTATTATCAGGCTTTTCAGTTTTTTTAATCGCACTTCCATTATCAGTGGGAATCGCCATTGCTTCAGGAGCACCGCCATCTGCCGGACTTTTGGCTGCAATTGTTGGCGGAATGATCGGTTCTTATCTGGGGGGATCTCATCTTACGATTAATGGTCCTGCAGCGGGTCTGATTGTGATCGTATTAGGAGCCATTTATGATTTGGGCCAGGGAGATCAAACTCTTGGCTTCCAGCGAGCAATTGCCGCAATCATGGTTGCGGGGATCCTACAAATTCTTTTTGGTCTTTTGAAATTAGGAAAATACGGGGTTTCCGTTCCTACCTCCGTTCTTCATGGAATGATGTCGGCTATCGGAATTAGCATTGTTGCAAAACAAGCTCACGTCGCTTTTGGTGTAGCGCCTACCAGTAAGGGAATTATTGGATTAATCTCAGAAATCCCTCATAGCTTTGCCAATTTTAACCCAGAAGTATTGATTGTAGCTTTGTTTTCCGCAGTGATCCTACTTCTGATGATGAAGGTACCAGAAAAAATCACTCGCTACCTTCCTGCGCCTTTAGTGGTAGTGATCATTGGAGTCGGTCTTTCCTCATTTTTAGATTTTGAACATGAGCACACGGTGGCTGCTCATATGGCGACCATGGTTGCAGGTCCGAAGTTCTTACTCAATATCCCTGATCATCTTTCTTCTTTGTTCATTACGCCAGATTTCTCAGTTTGGAATACCGGAGTTTTTTGGAGATGGGTGATCACGATTTCATTGGTAGCAAGTCTTGAGTCACTGCTCAGTGCTGTTGCTGTAGATCGAATGGATCCTCAAATGAGAACTTCTGATTTGAATCGGGAGTTAGTCTCTAAAGGTGTGTGTAACTCCATTTTGGGGGTTATTGGTGGATTGCCTATTATTGCTGAAATTGTACGTTCGACAGCTAACATAAAAAATGGTGCTACCGGCAAATTCAGTAATTTTGTTCATGGAGCGCTGATTTTTGTATTTGTTGCTCTGGCCCCTCATCTTCTTCACATGATTCCGCTATCAGCTCTTGCAGTTATTTTGATCTCAGTTGGCCTCAGACTCGCAAATCCTTCTCAGATTTTTCACTTGGCTGAAATCGGAAAAGGTCACGCATTGGCTTTTTTGGTGACTCTTTTTGTGACGATTGCAGATGATCTTTTGGTCGGCGTTTTCTGTGGTTTGCTGGTTGAGTTGGGATATGCGCTCTTTTTCGGTAAAAACGTAAAATCCCTTTTCAAGATCCGATTCCAAAAAGAACACCATGATTCACATTTGGAACTGAAAATCAATGGACCAGTCGTATTTTCGAATTGGGTTAAGCTTTCTGATGAAATTGAAAAGGTGAACAAACAAAAAAAGATTCGCCTCGATTTTTCAGAAGCTTTGCTCGTAGATCATTCAACCATCGAGCAAATTGAAAGGCTACGAAGCCAAGGGTACACCGCAGATCATTTGGAAGTCATTTTTCATCCGTCGCATGAAAAAATCGCTCATCACCCGATGTCCGGCCGAGTAAAGAAAGGAAGCAAAAAATGAAGATTAAAAAAATCATTTTTTCAGGGATTGCTGCAGGGGTTTTGGCAAGTTCTGTTGCTCAGGCTGAGTGGTCGTTGAAGGGGTATGGTTTTTTAATTCCGAATACGGTCTTAACTTCATCAGGTGTGGAATCATTCTCTCAACCGAATTCTTCTGCATATACAGCAGCACTCAATCCGGTCTTCAGTAAAACTTCTCGAGATTCTACTTTTTCTTGGCAAGTCGCGCAGTCTCGGGCGGGTATAAAATTAAATGAGTCCAATTCAGGTGCAGAAGGAATGCTTGAATTTGATTTTATTGATTTTACAAAAGCGTCTCCAACCACAGCGGCAAACCCAAGAGTTCGACGCGCATTTGTAAAATGGCAGTCGGCTAATGGCTGGTCTTATCAGCTCGGACAGGATTGGGATCTGATATCGAATACTGTTCCGTTCACATACAACTTTGTTGGGCATTATTTTGAAACCGGAGACATTGGTTTCATGAGAATGCAATTTATGGGACTGAAAAAGTTTGGAGATTGGGAAAGTGGATGGGCACTGGGAATGCCGACTCAAAATTCAACATCAGGTTCCAGCGGAGTTGAATTGGGCGCTTGGCCGACTATTTCATTCCGTCAAACTTATCTGGGGCAACAAGATTCAAAGTTCGGTGCTTCAGTTTTGATGGCTTCAGTTCGTCCGTCTACTGCTGATTCTTTCCGGATTTTTGCAGGTTCATTTTCTCTTTTTGGAGAAGGTAAGATTGGAGAAACAAAATGGATCAGTAAGGCTTACGTCGGTCAGAACACTTCAAATCTGGGAATGTTAGGTCTCGCATATGGAGATCGTCAACATTCTCAAACTCGTGAGGCAGGTATGTATTTTAGCTTTCAGCATCCTCTCAGTGATCAAACAAGAATATTTGGAGGAGTCGGTGGCTCATTCATCTTGAATCCCCAGCAAATGGCTTCTTCTTACAAGTTTGATGCTGATTTAAAGAAAAATGTTCTGAATTCCACAGGTCCGGGAATAGAACGAAATCTTACAGCAAGAATCGGTCTAGACCATGATATTATCCAAGGTTTGGTTGGTTTTACAGAATTGGCATACTTGAACACTCGTCACCATCTTTTGGCGGCGGATTCTTCCATGAACCCTATTCGAAGCTCTTGGGTCTTGAACACTGGTGTAAAACTGAGTTTTTGAAAGAGGTGAACAAAATGCATGGAACATTAAAACCTGATCAAAATTCTGATTATATTGAAAGATCTGACCATAAAAGAAGTTGGAAAATTACTTCTGAATTGTTGGATCACATTCTCCATTATATTCCAAGCCAGGGACCGATTAAAGACTTTATTCACCACAATACTCTTCATGCTTTCCAAGGTGAAAAATTCGATTCAGGTGTGATCCGGGCCTCAAGACTTTTTGGGGCTCAATCCAGACTTCATCCATCTGAGTTTCTTCAATTCAAAAAAACTGGATCTCTTTCCGAAGAGGGAATGAACTATGTCGATCTTTTTCAGATGCCTACCGATCCTGAAAAGGTTCCTTCGGGTTGGGTCAAGGATGGAATTCGGGTTAACTGTTTTGCTCGATATGACATAAATATATTGCAGGAAACTAGAGGGCCTTTATTTCGGATTTTGGCAAATTATCTGGATCAGGGTGTGGCCGCACACTCTCACCGGCATTTTGAAAATTTTTGGGATTGGCTTCGAGATTACTTCCAAGGATCAATTTTCAATTTTGAGTTGATGCAACATCCTTACGTGCAAAGTTGCTTAAGTAAAGATCCACTATCTGTCATTGAAGATTCTTTACCGCTTCTCATTGATGATTCTGAATATTCCTCACGCTACCTTCTTGAAATTTTACTGGGACATCCTGGCTGGTCGGGCTTGGTTCATCAAGTTCAAATCAGACCAGAGGGATTATTTGACCCTAAAAAGATTACGATCACCGAACTTTTGGCACTTGAGATTGCTCTTGATGTTGCTGTTTCAAAAAAGATAAAAGGGTTTAGTGTCTTTTCTGGAGAGGGAAGAGAAAAAGACCCTCATGAAATCGATGTAACTGAAACCCCTGTGGAGAAAAAACTTCGTCAAGCTCAAGAAGCCTTGGAGTGGAGCTTTTACATCAGAAAAATTCACAAAATTGAAGCAAATGCTAAACGAACACTGAATTATCGAAATAATCATGTACAGGTCTTTTTCTGCATCGACGATCGAGAATGTTCGATTCGAAGACACATTGAAAGCATTGATGAACATGTTTTCACTTACGGAGCCGCAGGCTTCTTTGGTCTTGATTGCAAAATACTGGAGGCAGGATATCCCTATATGGTTCAGTCCTGTCCGGTGGTTTTAACCCCAAAAGTTTTAATTGAAGAAGAGTTTGTTGAAAATCCTGAATCGCCAGATGCCCGATCTTCATCATCATTATCTTTCCAGGACTTATACTCATCCGTTAAAGGGATGGGTGAATTCGTTTTGGAAGGGGATTCAATTGTCCAAACACATGGTGACTCAAGTATTTAGTCCTACTTCTGAATCGGTGGAACGTCCCACTCGGTTAAAGATTCACTATCATGGCGAACGTGATGGAATGCGTTTGGGTTATACTCGTGAGGAAATGGCAAACCGCGTGTTCTCTGTTTTGCGTAACGTTGGTTTCAAACGCGAACTTTCCAAACTGGTGATCCTTATGGGGCACGAGTCGAGTTCGAACAACAACCCTCATTATGCTGCCTATGATTGCGGAGCCTGCTCAGGTCGAACTGGCGCCCAAAACTCACGAGCATTTGCCATGATGGCAAATGATCCTGAAGTGCGTAAGATGCTGATCGATAAAGGCTTGCCCCTTCCGGAAGATTGCTGGTTTCTTGGGGCTGTTCACAATACAACCCGCGATGAAGTGAGGTATTTCGACGTTCAGGATATCCCTGAACATATCAAGCCGTTGTTTCAAGAGTTTGTAGTTAAGTTTGAAAAAGCCCTGGATTTGAATGCAAAAGAAAGAACTGCAAAATTCGAACTTTTTCCTCAAGATGGAACTCCTGAAGAAGCTCACGAACACGTAAAAATGCGTTCTATCGCACTCTTCGAGCCTAGACCTGAACTCAACCACGCCACGAACGCGATGTGCGTGGTGGGTCGTCGTCATTTGACCATGGGTTCAAGCTTTGAACGCCGGTCATTCCTTCACTCTTATGATCCAAGCACTGATCCTGATGGACAAGTGTTGACTGGAATTTTAAACGCAGTAGTTCCAGTGTGTGGAGGTATCAATCTTGAATATTATTTTTCAAGAATGGATAACAACGTCTATGGTGCTGGAACCAAGCTACCTCACAACGTGGTCGGATTGTTTGGAGTCTCAAATGGTGTGATCGGAGATTTACGTACCGGACTTCCATCACAGATGATTGAGGTTCACGATCCACTTCGGTTATTGATTATTGTCGAACAGAGTCTTGAAACTGCATTGCTTGCCTTAAAACGCAATCCTGCAACGGATGAATGGATTGAAAATGAATGGGTCCATTATGCTTGTTATAACATTGATGACCATAAGGTTTATCGCT
>CAZZLF010000107.1:0-6785 GCA_964654965.1 uncultured Bdellovibrio sp. | reverse complement strand
TAGAACCGCCAACTTGTATTACTGGAAAGATCCCGGTATAGAAGAGATTCCAGTACAGAGATGAAAAAGCGATGAGAAAATCATGAAAACCCCCAACTTGAACGACATTCAAAAAGCACAGGATTTACTCGGACAGATCTTGAGTCCAACACCATTGATCCGCAATGAGTGGCTTTCAAAACGTTATGAATGCGATGTTTATTTAAAGCTCGAAATCGTTCAACCCGTGGGGTCCTTCAAGATTCGTGGAGCCACTTATCGCATTTCTCAACTTTCAGAAGATGAAAGAAAAAAAGGGGTCATCGCTGCAAGCGCTGGAAATCACGCTCAAGGAGTGGCGTGGGGTGCACACCATTTTGGAACCAGTGCATTGATCGTCATGCCTGAAAATGCACCGATCACTAAAATTGAAAACACGCGCAATCTCGGGGCTCAAGTCCTTCTTCAAGGAGGTAATTATGAAGAGTGTTTTGAAGCTGCTCAGAAAATTACCCAAGAAACAGGACGTACATATGTTCATGCTTTTCATGATCCGCTCGTGATTGCAGGCCAGGGAACATTGGGATTGGAAATTCTTGCTCAGTGTCCTGAAGTAGATGTGGTTGTTGCCTCGATTGGTGGTGGCGGATTGATCGCGGGCATGGGAACGGCGATCAAATCCAAAAAACCAGACGTGAAAATCATCGGCTGCCAGGCCCAGAATTCAGCAGCCATGGTGAAGTCTCTTCAGGCACAAGAGATTGTGACATCGGAGTTCCGAGGAACGTTTGCGGATGGAATTGCCGTCAGTAAGGCAAATCCCGAAATGTTCAAGATTTTAGAGTCATTGGTCGATCATGTTTTTCTTTCTGATGAGGATGAAATCGCAATGAACGTGCTTCGATTCATGGAGCGAACTAAACTGGTCGTCGAAGGAAGCGGCGCAATTATTTTGGGTGCACTTGATCGATTTAAAGATCAGATCAAAGGAAAGAAAGTTGTCTTGGTTGTTTGCGGCGGCAATATCGATGTGAATCTGGTTTCGAGAATCATTGAACGAGGTCTGACCAAGCTCGGTCGAAGAATCCATTTAAAAGTTCAAATTTCCGACCGTCCAGGCTCACTCTCGAAGCTCACCGCCTTGATCGGTTCTCTTCATGCAAACATTCTTCAGGCTATTCACGATCGGAATGATCCAAATATGCGGTTGGATGAGACTGAAGTCGAACTGCTTTTGGAAACCAGCGGAAAAAACCACAGCATTGAAGTGATCCGTTCTTTGAAAGAGCACTGCATTCGTGTGATTGATTTGAACGAATAACGTTCAGGCATTTAAATATTTTCGGGCGATTTCTCGATCATCAAAATGAATCTTGTAGGTTCCGCCTTTTTTATCGGCAAGTATCTGATAATCCTCGTGCCCTTTGCCGGCAATCAGCACTAGATCACCTTGACTGGCCATTGAGATGGCCCGTGCGATAGCTTGCTCGCGATCGGGGATCATCTCATAATTTTTACGGTGGTGTTGAATGGCTCCGGATTCAACTTCTAGTAGAATTTTATGGGGGTCTTCCGTGCGTGGGTTATCGCTCGTGATGATGACATGATAAGAAAGTCGAGTGGCAATTTCCGCCATCACCGGACGTTTTGTACGATCGCGGTCTCCACCACAACCGAAAACGGTGAAGATTTTTTTCCCCTGAATGGCTTGAAGCACTTTTTCAAGTGCTTCTGGTTTGTGGGCGTAATCCACAAACGCAAAAATTCCCTTGGAATTGAAAATGAATTCCATTCTGCCTGGAACCCCGGGAAAGTTTTTCAGTGCAAGTTCCAGGTTTTGAATTCCCATAGATGAAGCTGCATGAACAGCGGCGAGAATGTTTTCCATTTGAAAATCACCGTAGAGTGGGCAAGTGATGGATTTCCAATTCTGGTTCAGTTTTAAGCTTGCTGAGATTCCCGTCGGGGTGTTGGTGAGATTTTTGACTTCATCACCGATTGAAAAGCCCTGAATTTGAGAATGAAGTGAAAGTAATTTATTTCCGTAAGTTGTTCCACAATTGGCAAATGCAATCGGGTTTTTTCCGACCGATCGGGAGTATTCAAGATGATCGGTAAACAAAAGTGATTTTGCCTTGAAGTAATCCTCCATGGTCGGATGATAGTCCATGTGTTCTGGACTGAGATTCAGAAATATAACCGTATCCCAGGCGATTGCCCAAGCCCGGTCTTGATCAAGAGCATGTGAGGATACTTCCATCACAACATGAGTGGCACCCAGATCGAGCACTTCTTTGAACCATTGTTGGAGCGAAAGCGCATCCGGCGTGGTGTTGATCGTATTCCAAGTTTTTCCTTCAAATTCGGCGCCGTTGGTTCCCAAGCGGGCGCAACGAAACATCTCTGGTTTTCCGTCGAGTCGTCCACCCTCGTTGATCAGATGTTGAACCAGGTAACTCGTTGTGGTTTTTCCACTGGTACCGGTGATGCCGATCATTTTAAGAGTGCGCGTTGGGTTGCCCTGCATTTCACTTCCAAGTTCGGCGAGTTTTTTTCGTGCTTTATTTCCAAGCACAATGACTCTTGCATCACCAATATCATTTTCCGCATACACCTGAGATGCGCCGGCTTTAAATGCATCTTCGATGAAGTGATGGCCATCAAATCGTGCGCCCTTGAGTGCAAAAAAAATAGAGCCTTTCCGAACTTCTTTGGAGTTGGCAGTGACGTGAATCATGATTTCAAATTATTCCTCAAGATAAAGGGCAACTTTCATTCGATCTTGCAGAATCGAGCCTGAATCGGGAGATTGTTTTCGAATCACACCAAAGCCATGAATCTGAACTGAAGGATGAAACGGGCGAAGGGCGCGAATTGCCTCTTGTGGAGTCAGTCCGATCAGGGAAGGCATCACCGGATGGTCCAAGTTGACTTCTTTGATGCTTTGAACTGATTCAGCACTGGATTGAACAACTTGAACTTCATCGCTTTCTTGTTTGGAAGAAGGAGCCGTCAAGTTGGTTGGAACTTTGATCTCTTCGGTAGATGGAATGGAAAACCGGCTAGCAGCAGTTTTGAATACTTCGGCAAAGACTGGTGCCGCGGTTTCTCCGCCATAATAAACTCCCTTAGGATGATCGAACAAAACCAAGATGGTCACTGGTTTTTTCACGCCGACGGGAAATCCAATAAAGGATGCCATGTAGCGATTGCCTGAATACCGTTTTGTTTTGGGATCCACGGTTTGAGCTGTTCCGGTTTTACCAGCAATCCGATATCCTTCGACTCGTGCCTTGTGACCGGTTCCTTTTTCGCCTTGGGTGACTTGAACCAAGGCTTCGGTTGCATTTTTAACAGCCTCAGGATTCAGCACCTGATTTTTTTTCAACTCTTCATTTTGCTTACGCTTCAATAGGGTCGGCTCTACCAAGTACCCGCCATTGGAAAGAGAGGCGTATGCTCGAAGCATTTGCATGGGAGTCACTAAAATGCTCTGACCAAAACCCATGGTTGCAAGAGTGAGCGGTCGAACTGATTTTGCATTATTCGGAGAAGGAACCCATCCACCGATTTCGCCCGGAAGTTGTGTTCCTGTTTTTTGACCAAAACCCAGCTCCCTCAGGCTTTTGAGAAAACGATCTGCTCCCATTTTTAGAGCAAGTTCCGCAGCGACAATGTTGCTCGAAACTTCGATCATTTTTTTCATGCTGACGTAGCCGTATTTTTCATGGGATTCGGCTTCACTGATGGTGCGACCTTGCAACTTGAACTTTCCGTAATGACCAAAAAGAGAATCCGTGATCTTGATTACGTTTTTGTTCAATGCTGAAGCGAGCAAGAGAGGCTTCATGGTTGAACCGGGTTCGTAACCATCGGTCACAGCCATGACCTTTTTAATTCCGCGATTTCCATTTGCATTGGATTGAGCAAGGGCGAGAATTTCGCCGTTATCAGAATCCATGACGATGACCATCCCACTTTGAGAGCGGGTGCGATCCATTGCAGAGACCAATGCTTCTTCGGCAGAAAATTGAAGAGACGCATCGATCGTAAGTTCGACATTCTCTCCATCTTGGATTTTTCCGTTGGAAGCTTCGATGAGAGCAGGGCGTCCTAAGGCATCTTTATAGGCTTCAATTGTGGCGCTTTTTCCGCGCAAGATTGAGTTTTTCCAAAGCTCAACTCCTTCAATACCCTGAGTGTCGATGTTAACCGATCCCAGAAGTGAAGAAGCTAGATTTCCGTGAGGATAAACTCGCTTCATCTCTTTCACGATCCAGAGTCCCTCTGGCATTTCACCCGAGGGAAGGATGATTCCACTTTTTTTGAAACGTTCCATGCGATCTTCCGATACATGGCGTTCAAACCAGGCAAATGATTTTTTGGAATCGAGTTTTTTCTTCAAAGTTTGTGGAGAGATTTCGAGCGCTCGTGCCAATAAATGAAGGGTAGATCTCGATTTTAATATTTTGGCTGGGCTTCCTGCAAGGCTTGAGGTTTCCAGATTGATTGCCAGCGGTTCTCCGGTGCGATCAAGGATGAGTCCTCTTCTTGGATTCATCATGACCCGCGATTGGAATTGTTTTCTGGCTAGATTTTCAAGTTTTGGATCTCCCCAGATTTGGAGATAAGTAGAGCGTCCCAGCATTCCGATGGATAAAACGCCAAAAAGTCCGATGACAACGGAAAGTCGATTGCGAATGGATGGGGTCTGATAGTAGTGGCTCACGGATTAAGTTCCTTTAAGGGTATGATCCGGTCCGGGCTGGGAGGATTCAATTTGAATTTTTGTTTTGCAAGTGCTTCGAGGCGTCGAGGAGAGCGAAGTTGAGCAACTTTAAGTTCCAGCTGTTCGTTTTCGAGTTTCAAGTTGTGAACGGTTTTGTTGGCCTGATTAAGTTCATAAGTCGTCTTCACAACGGTGAGACGAATCCAGACGGTGACGAAAGCAAATACGATCAAGATGGGAAATACCCAAGCCGGAAAAAATCGCTTCATGTTGTTTTATGGTAATGCGGCTTGTGAAAAAAGAAAACAATGAAGAATCAAGGACTTTAGATTGGATAACGCAAAGCAAGATAACTAGCTTTTTTTGGTGGCCAATCGAAGCTTAGCACTCCGGGCTCGTGAGTTTTGCCGAATTTCCTCATCGTTAGCTTGGATCGCTTTTCGAGACGGAAGTTCATAGAGTTCACGACGATGAAACTCGGTTTTGACCAGGCGATCTTCCAAAGAATGAAAGGACAAAATGGCGATTCTCGCGTTCGTCTCCAATTTCGGAAAAAGTTTCGAGATCATGGTCTCCAGCTCTTCAAGTTCCTGATTCACCGCGATTCGAAAAGCTTGAAAAGTCTGTGTCGCAGGATGCATTTTCTTGTGGCGCATGGGTGGTGGAAAAACGGAAGCAATGACCTCTGCCAGCCCTGAGGTGGTATCGGGTAATTGCTGGCGGGAGCGAAGTTCAACGATTTTTCTCGCTATTTTACGGGAAAACCGTTCTTCACCGTATTTCCAGATCAGGTCCGCCATTTCAGTTTCCCCCCAAAGCTGAAGCCATTCCTTCAATGGTTTTCCGGTGGTGGTGTTCATTCTCATGTCGAGCGGAGCCGGATACCGAAAACTAAATCCTCGAGTTTGGGAGTCGATCTGATCACTCGAGATTCCCAGGTCAGCCAATAAGCCATAAATGGGCCGATCTCCGACGTGTTTGAGGGCATTGCTGTAAGAGTCGTGGATAATCTGAATTTCCCCGTTTTTCAGCTCTTTTTCGAATTTTTTTTGATTCCGTGTAACAGCTTCAGGGTCGCGATCAAAACCCAGAATGCAGTGCTTCATGGCTGAGGAGTTAGTCTTGAGCTTTTCAAGAATTCTGGATGTATGCCCACCTCCGCCCAGAGTGCAGTCAATGATGATCCCCGCCGGCGCATCCGGTGACAATGCGTGAATTCCATCAGCGATAAAGTCAGCGATGGGATCCAGAAGAATCGGGATGTGATGACTTGAATCAATTTGCAGACTATTGGTTGAATTCATGAATCTTTTCACTTACTCTTATTTGGTGGAAAAAAACCCTTATCTTATCGAGAACACTAACAAGATTTACACGAATAAGCGAAAACAAAAAATCGCTCGTGACATTGTTGAGCGTTACACAGGAAGTACTCTCGGGCAGTTTCAGAAACAAATCATTCTGACCAATTTCCAGTATTATATTGATCGTTTTGCAGCAATTACTGGCGGAACGATCACTCGAGGTTCTGCAATGAGTGCGGTTCATTCCCCCAAGGATGGGGTTTCTATTATTAATTTTTCGATCGGTTCTCCGACTGCGGCGCTCATCATCGAGTGTCTTGCGGTGATTGAACCAAAGGCAGTTTTGTTGTTGGGAATGTGTGGAGGTTTGCACCGTTCGATGAAGAAAGGTGATTTCATCATCCCGACAGCAGCCATTCGTGATGAAGGGGTTTCTCATCACTTCATGCCTCGTCAGGTGCCAGCACTTCCAACTTTTAAAGTGCAAAAGTTTGTTTCCCAAATTCTCGTCGAAAAAGGACTCGATTATCGAACCGGAGTCATTCATACGACTGATTATCGCTTTTGGGAATTTAACGATAAGTTCAAGGCAGAGCTTTATCATGAACGTGCATTGGCAATTGATATGGAAACGGCGACACTTTTTGTCGTCGGATTCGCCAGCAAGGTACCGATCGGTGCATTGCTACTCGTTTCGGATCTTCCGCTCAAGCGCGGAGGAATCAAGACGAAGAAATCCGCCAGTACGGTGTTTAAAAATTTCACCGATTTGC
>CAZZLF010000106.1:0-6865 GCA_964654965.1 uncultured Bdellovibrio sp. | reverse complement strand
CTGCAGTGATTAAATTCAATTTCGAGTATCTTCCCAATTTCTCTAGATGGAGAGGGTATCAACTGAATTCTGGCGTATCACTGACTTCCGCTTTTTCTGAAACATTTTCCTTAAAATCAGGATTTGATTATCGTTACTATAACGAACCCCCCTTTGGCGCACGTTCGAATGTAGATCGGGTGTTGACTACTGCACTTGTTGCCAAGTTTTAGCGGTTTTTGGCGAAGATCACCAACCGGCTGGTAGGGTAGCGTTGATCGATGAGCAATTTGAAATTTGTATTTTTTTCAACAAGTTGAATGGACTTTTCCAGATCCGTACTTTGAGAGTGGAAACCATGAATCATAACGAGGTCGACTCTGGAGTCGCTCAATTTTTGTAAAAGTAACGGAGAGTCCAAATCGTGAAAGCTGACGATCCATGAATCAAGTCGAACAAAATGTGGAATTACAGGTGCAGAAATTCCTGAAATGCTGAGACCCCACTCCGGTTTTTTTTCTAATTTTGAAATGAACGAGGGATAGTCTTTGATGATTTGGTTAAAATCAGTATTTGGTTTGCTCATGTTGGCAGCGTGAGCAAACCCCCAAAAAGCAAAAAGAATCGTTGATCCGTGGACGAGGCGAGTTTTTTGATCCAAGAAAAGTTGAGTCATTCCCATTGCGGCAAAAATGGCAACGCCGATGCTTGCTTGTAGTCCGTAGTAATCGTGAATCGAAAAGCTTTTTAAAAACAGTAATGGAAAAAACGACCAGCCAATCATCAAGCTGATGAGGAGTGAAGGAATCTGCTTCCGCCGGGTATACCATCCATAAGCGGCAAGTACTGTGGCAAAGAGAGTGCCGTTTTTAACAAAGATCCATAGTAGGGCTCTAGACCAAGGGTAAGGATCCAAAATTCCTTGAATTGAGGAAAAATGTCCGCTGTCTCCACTTGCACGGTATTCCGTAATTGGGTTTGGAATGCCGAGTTTGATGAAAGAGAGAATATAGATCAAACATGGAAGGATCGAGAGTCCGATGAATACTGCATGTTTTCCTTCTTTTCTGTCTCTGGTCTTCAGTGCTTGATGGCTGTAATTGAGAAAAATTCCAAATGCGGTGAATGCTGCATAATATTTAAAAAGCGTGGCGAACGCTAAAAGAATAGCGGCTGAAAAGGGTTTCTTTTTCAAGGTTCGTTCAATAGCCCAAACGCATCCAGCAATCATCCAAAGATCCGGCATGATTTCGACCGAATACATTCTGAATGCTGGGTAGAGAACGGCAATCGTAGCAAAGATCCAGGAAGCTTCACTTTTTTGATTTTGGAATAGCGATTTGCCGAGTTGAAAAAAACCAGAAATGATCGCGATGAAGGCTCCGAGATTGAGAAATTTAGCGATCAAGATCGGGTTGGAGTTCAAGGAACATCCATTCAATAGCCTCGTGATGAAAGCGACAATCCAGTGAAATAGGGGAAACTCTTCGGCCCATGGAATTAGCCCTGGGTGATTCAGTTCTGGAAAATGCCGGATTGGGAAAAATCCACGAATGACATCGTGGTTGATCAGTCCCCGAATCATCTCATCGACGAAAGTTTGTTTGGTGAGTTGTCCGAAGTTGATGATTGGAATGAGCAGGTGTGATCCGAGAAGTGCAAACGATAAAAGACACAAAATCCAAAAAAGGAAGCGAGGATGGATTCTCATTGTTGGTTTTTTGTCGCCGGTTTTTTCATTTTAGAAAAATTGGAGGTGACGGCCGGACTCGAACCGGCACAACAACGGTTTTGCAAACCGTGCCATTAGCCATTCTGGTACGTCACCCCAAGTGTGATTCCTTATACCTATCAATTCCATAGCAGACTTGTCAATGAATGGAAGGGAACTTGAAGATGAAGCAATAGGTCATTTGAAATGGTCCTCAGTGTCAATTATTTATCTGAGGCGGGTTCTACTCAATCAAGAGACAATTTGCCGAAGGAGACAAATCGGATGGCGCAACGGCTAGGAAGGCTGTTGATCATGAAGTGTTTTATGATGTGGATTGGAAGCGCAGTTTATGCGGTTCCGGTGCCCAAAGATCAACTGGCAGGCGAACTTAAAATCAATTCTAAAATCATCCGCGTTCGACTCTCGGATTTCGGGAGAATGCTACGAATAAAAGGTAATGGTTTAGCGGCATCGTTAGCGATGAAACCGGAATTGGGAAATGTTTTAGCCGATGAGTGGGAAGTGGATTGTAAGCGTAGCCGTATTTTTCAACCGGAGACCGGAAAATCCAGAGCCATTCCTCGTTCAGGAATATTAATTGAATCGAAAACCGGAGTGATATCCCTAAACGACAGACGATTCCGTGAGCAGATCGTGGTTTATCCTAAGGAACTGCTTTCTCCCTATGACAAGAAAGTTCGCAGCAATCCGCAATGTTTAGTGGTCAACCATCTTCCTGTTGAAAAATATCTGGAGTCAGTGGTGAACGGAGAGTTCAATTCCAAATGGGCTGAGCCCGCGGTAGAAGCCCAAATTATCGCTGCCCGTACCTATGCATATTATCAAATCAAAACAATGCGGAAAGATCAGGGTCGAGTTTTTGATGTCGAGTCCACTCAAAAAGACCAGGTTTATCTCGGTATGGATGTGACCGACTCGAAAGCAAGTCAGTTGGTCGCTAAAACTCGAGATATGATTCTTTCTGATCCCAACAGTCGGTTGAAAAAGTGCCCGATCAAGGCTTTCTATCATGCCTCTTGTGGAGGAAGTACTTTTTTACCGGGTGAAATTTGGGGTGGGCGTTTTGCCGGGTTTAAAAAAGTCAGTTGCCCGTTCTGTGTGAATTCCCCATCATATTTTTGGGAATATTCATTGAGTTTCAGGGAAATTGAAAAAAAGATCGTTCATGGAATTGAAGTGGATCCAGTCGGTAAAAAAGCTTGGCCCATGGCCTATATTCAACACCCTGAATCCTGGTACCTGAATCAGATCAGAACCATCAATCAGGATGAACGAACTTCAGATGTTTTGTTTGACTTCATCAACCTGGAAAACCAAAAACCCCTGACCGTCTCGATGAATGCTTATCAGCTTCGGAACTGGCTTGATCCGAATCAACTAAAAAGTACCCGGTTTCAAATGGAACTACACGGACGTTTGGCAACTTTTCGCGGAAAAGGCGTAGGTCATGGAGTGGGGCTTTGCCAATGGGGGGCAAAGAAAATGGGCGAAAAGGGATATTCTCGCGACCAGATTTTAACGCACTACTATCCTGGATTTAAGATCGTTAAAATTTAATACTTCGCGTTCCTAGAACTGGATAACGTCAAAACAATTGTGTTAAAAATAACGAATGAACCGCTTGGTTTTTTTCGTGTCTTTGTTTTGTGTTTTTTCTGGAGCAATGAGTGAGGCCAGTCCTTCTCAGCCGGGAGATTTTGTAATTCAACTTTACCATGGCAATGAAAAGCTTCCTAATCTTTGGGCGGTAGAGGCCATGCCTCCGAAAGCCCATCATTTTAATCTTGAAGCGCCTCGATCCGTACAGTCCAATGCATTGAAATTTGAAACAGTTCGGGAAAGTGAAGCTAACCTTCTATTTCAGATTCAAGATTCTCATCTTGTTCCTGGATCTATGGTGGAAGTGAGTGCATTCCTTTGCGATAACGCCAAAACTTATTGCATGAAAAAAAAGATGCAAGTACGTCTCGATACTGCGAGTGCTAAGTCAATTTCAGGCCCATTTCAGCAAAAAGTTTTTCAAAAAAAATCTGAACATGCTGAACCGGTTCGTTCTTCGTCTGAAAACATCATCGAAAACGATCTTGAAAAAGCCATAAGGGTTGCTTCTCAATCCGGCAAGCCCATGTTGATCGATTTTTATGGAATTTGGTGTCCACCTTGCAACCTGTACAATGAAACCATTTTCAATACAAAACCGTTTGGTGCTTATGCTCAAAAATTTGTATTTTTGAAAATGGATGCCGATGACGAGCGCTCCTTTGAATTGAAATCAAAACTCAAAATCGGTGGTTATCCCACTCTGGTCATTGCAAAATTGAAATCAGGGTCTAGCTCGATTACTGGAATTGAAGAATTGGAAAGGGTAGTGGGGTATTACCCTCCTCAAGAATTTTATCAGCGTCTCGATCAGGCTTATGCACACCGAAATGACTCGCCGGATTTGCGATGGAATCAACGGGTGCTGGAAAAATGGGAGTTTTTACTTGAACAAAAACAGTATGATGAGTTGCTGACAGCTGTTTCTCAGTTGAAAAAAACTGACCCTTATTTGATGGAGGGAGGGATTTATCGATGGGTTGCGGAATCAAAAAAAAATCCGGACTTGTTCAAGTCTTCAAAAAATTTAAAGCAGATTTCTGATTTTTTTCTATCACTTTCTGCTCAGATCAAGCCATTCAGTTGTGGCGCAATCATGCATGCAGTGGATTTGTTGAGTGAAGAACCACTCATTTCAAAAGAGGAATTTCGAAAACTCGCCTTTTCGCTGGTGGATGAATTGGAATCAAGAATTGATCCTAAGACTTTCTATGTAAAAGGTTCTGAGCTCACCCTTGCCGATCTTTATTCCATGAAAATGGGAATTGCAGAAACCTTGAAAGATGAGCCATCTGTGATCAAGTTTCGTAAACTTTCACTGAAGGCATATGAAAAATTAATTCATTATTTTGAAACTCAAGGTAACCGCGAACTTCGCAGTCTCAATCTGGAATATGCTTATCTTCTTTGGAAAGATGGCCGCGTTCAGGAAGCGAAAAAGCTTTATCAGCGATTTATAGGTCGATATCCAAATGAATTTACATTTTATTTTGCGGCTTCGAAGATGTATCTGGAGTTAAAAGAATTGGTCATCGCCCGTGAACTGGCAGAAAAGGCATTGAAGTATTCTTATGGTGACAATCGGATCCGATCGATGGATCGGGTATTGAATGTGATGAAATCTCAGGGGCAAAACAAGGAAGCTTTAGCCCGTGGAAATGATTTTTTGAAGCAACTGAAACAACCTGAGGGATTGCAAGTCCGCACTGGACGCTATGTCGATGCACTCAAAAAAACGATCCAACAACTCAATGGAGATCAAACATGATACAGCAACTGATCGATTTTCTAAAATCTTTGCACAACCCTGAAACCTTTGCGACTTGGCTTTCTACTGGAGGAGTGATTCTTGTCATGGGGATCATTTTTGCTGAAACTGGATTACTGCTTGGTTTTTTTCTTCCCGGTGATTCTCTACTCATCACCGCGGGAGTACTTTCCAATCCGGCTAATCCGAATGCGGTTCCTGGTTTGAGTTTGATTCATCTTCAAATAGCTCTGACTTTAGCTGCAATTGTGGGTGACCAAGTGGGTTACTATCTTGGTAGAAAAACCGGTGAAAGTATTTTTACTAAAAATGACGGATTCTTATTCAAGAAAAAACATGTAACCGAAGCCCATGCGTTTTATGAAAAATATGGAATTGGTGCGATCATTGCCTGCAGATATATTCCGATTTTCAGAACGTTTGTCCCTTTCATCGCAGGGGTAGCAAAAATGGATTACCGCAAATATCTACAATGGGACATTCTGGGTGGATTTTTATGGATCAATTCTTTACTCATGGTGGGATACTACCTTGGGCAAACCACTCTGGCGAACCGCCTCGATAAAATCATTTTATTGGTTATTTTTGTTTCTGTATTGCCAATCGTCGTGGGAGGAATCCGAAAATGGTCTATGAATTCAAAGTAAAAAAAGCAGATGGCACTGAACTTTCCCTAAAAGAGTTTGAAGGTAAAGTTCTTTTGGTTGTGAATGTTGCAAGTCAATGCGGATTCACGCCCCAATATACAGGACTACAAGCACTTTACGACCAATATCATTCTCGTGGGCTGGAGATCATCGGTTTTCCTTGTAATCAGTTTGGTGGACAAGAGCCAGGATCGGATTCGGAAATTCAGAGCTTTTGCTCTTTAAATTTCGGAGTCACTTTTCCGGTCATGGCAAAAATTGAGGTGAATGGCCCAAATGCTATTCCTCTCTTTCAATATTTAAAAAAGGAAGCCAAAGGGATTCTTGGTACTGAGTCGATCAAGTGGAACTTTACTAAATTCTTGGTCTCGAGAGAAGGCAAGGTTGTTGCTCGTTTTGCTCCCAATGATACGCCTCAAGCTCTGACGTCTGAAATCGAAAAGTACCTTTGAAGAAACCTTGAAGAAACCTTGAAGAAAAATGAATTGACCCAAAATTCGCTGTTTCATTCCATTCTTCTCCATCTTCTCCTGGTGTTTGTACTTTATTGGTTTTTTCTCGGTGATCGTGATTTGGTTGATGAAATTCCTGTCGAGATCAACGAATTCATTCGCAAGCTAGGGGAGCCCACTTCAAGTGCTCCTCGATTGGAAAAGAAGTCGAGTATCACACCAGAGTCTAAAAAGGATTCCGGAGTTTCTAATCTTCCATCCAATACCGCTGCGAATTCGAGTTCAGACGGATCCCATGATGGTGATCCGGCCGCAGAAGATTATGAAGTCAGTGAAATGCCCCTGTTGCTGAATGAGGTTCGGGTTCCTTATCCGAGCGAGGCTCGATCGAAGGGAACTCAAGGAAATGTGGTTTTTGAATTATTGATTTCATCAGATGGCCGAGTAAAAGATTTAAAAGTGATCAGTTCTCCAGATCCAACCCTAACTGAATCTGCCCAGAAAGCCGTCCGTTTGTTTCGGTTTCGTCCAGCTCGGATGGGAGATAAATCCGTTGCAATTCGGATCCGCTACACCTATCGTTTTTTATTGCAATGAACCGTTTGATCCTTCTCTTGTTATTCATCTGGGGCCATAGTATTGCCACCGATTCAGAAGCTGCGACTTTTTCCGGAGTCGTGTTCGA
>CAZZLF010000105.1:0-6866 GCA_964654965.1 uncultured Bdellovibrio sp. | reverse complement strand
CAATGAACCGTTTGATCCTTCTCTTGTTATTCATCTGGGGCCATAGTATTGCCAGCGATTCAGAATCTGCGACTTTTTCCGGAGTCGGGTTCGAAAAAGGCTTCAACTTTCCGTTGAAAGAAGCCAGTGTTGTTCTACTTCCGCAGAAGATTCGGGTCATTACCGACTCTTCTGGTGCTTTTTCTTTAGATGTTTCAGACGAACTTTTAAAGTCTGGTGATGGATTACGATTGATCATTCAGAAAATCGGCTACGAAAAATACGATGAGCCCTTTTCGTCTGAATCCCCGTTGCAGAATTTTTATCTCAATCGCATTGCCAATCTTGAGTATGAAACTACGATTGTTTCGACCGAGAAGCGTGATCCCGTTCTTCGTAAGATCAAGGCAAAAGAAGCGGTCATGCTTCCCGGATCAGCCGCTGATGCGATTAAGGCAGTTCAAAATCTTCCAGGTGTGAACCGTACCCCGGGTTTTAGTTCTCAAGTCATCGTTCAGGGGTCTGCTCCCGAAGAAACACTTTATTCAATTGATACTCATGAAGTTCCCATCATGTTTCACTTTGGTGGATTGAGTTCTGTCTTGATGCCCGAATTACTGGGTGACATCGATTTTTTCACGGCGGGATATCAGTCTCCTTACGGGCGCGCGTTGGGAGGAATCATCAACGCAAATACTTCATCCAGCCTTCCTCTGAATGATGAAAATCGCGTGGCCAGGGGTATGGCCTATTTCGACATTTTCAATGTGGGTGGGGCGTACAGTTCTCCTATCGGAAAAGAAAGCCATCTGTCAGTGGGGGCTAGAGCGAGTTATGTCGGTACGATTTTAAAGAAAATTGCCAGTAAAAGTGACGAATTCAGTCTGACCGTTGCTCCTACATTTAATGATGTTGCAGCAGTATTTGAGACACCGTTCAATGACCATTTGAAATTCAAACTCACTTCGATTTTTTCTCGAGACAAGGCAGATTTTGTTGCGCGAGAAGCTTTTGGGAATGATCCGGCTTTGAGAGGGAGCTTTAGTAATTTGATTCAGTTCTTTCGATTGATTCCTCAGTGGGAGTGGACTCATTCCACCCGTTCGCGCACTCGATTTTCCTTTGGTCTGGGACAAGATAAAATTGAAAATGATCTGGGAGAAAATTATTTCAACCTTAACTCTCTGGCAATGAGTACCAGGGGAGACAATGAGACGCAGATGAGTCCGACCTGGTCTCATACCTTTGGTTACGATCATCGCTACTCCTGGTCTGATGTTTCCTTTACCCTTCCAAGGATATTTTCAACGGGTGGTGTGTTGAATCCGATTTCAACCGGAGACATCAAAACTGGTGAATTGAAGGCAGTGAAAAGTCATAAGATCGGGGTTTATTCCACGCATCGTTGGAAACCTGATCCGGATTCTCGATGGACCTTTTATCCAGGATTGCGTCTGGATTATTTCGGATTGGTGAAAGATTTTGAAATCTCTCCGCGATTTTCAACCCGTTACCAATGGAAACCAGATCTTTCCATTACCCTGGCGAGTGGACGAGTCGCTCAGCCTCCTGCCGAACAGTTTGCTTCTCCCAAGTTTGGGAATCCAGGAATCAAAAGTACCCATGCCTATCATCTCAGTTTAAGAGGTGAGAAAGATTTTTCAGCAGAGTGGAGCAAAGGTTCCAATTTGATGACTGGACTATTTGCCAAGTGGTTTGATTCTCTGATCATTCCTGATCGAACTTCCATTTATGCAAATCAAGGAAGTGGTCGAGCGATGGGTTGGGAAAATAGCGTGAATTATAAATTCTATCCCTATTCGATCTATGGTGCTTACACGCTTTCCCGAAGCACTCGCTGGGATCCATCTCAGTCAGAGTATTTGTCGAGATATGATCAGACCCACTTTTTGACATTCATTGGTGCAGTGGAACTTCCACGAAACTGGAGAATTTCCACCCGTTTTCGTTTTGTTACAGGTGCTTTAACGACTCCAATTTTAGGCGGAGTATTTGACTCTGATAACGATACGACCATTCCGATCCGGGGAGCTTCGTTCAGTCGTCGTTTATCTTCATTTAGTTCTTTGGACCTGCGGGCTGACAAACGCTGGGTTTATGATACCTGGGTATTATCCTTGTATATCGATATTCAAAACGTGCTGAATCGCGCGAATGCCGAGAGCGTTCAGTACTCTTATGATTACCGCACGAATGTGGATGTCGCGGGATTACCGATTGTTCCTACTCTGGGTTTGAAAGGAGAATTCTAGGATGAAATCCAAAATTAAATTCATTTCCCTATTTTTGTTTCTACTGTCTTCCTGTTCGAATGAAAAATTACCTAAATACACCGTCCTTCAAAGTCTTAGGGTTCTAGCACTTCAAGCGGATCAGCCAGAAGTGAACTTTAATGGAACCGCATTCACCGATACAGTTCAGTTCACACCAGTGATCAGTGATCTTTATGGTGGGGGAAGGGGGCTGAAATACAACTTACAGGTGTGCCTTGATCTTGGAATTGCACTCGGAGCTATTCCAAATTGTGAAAATAATCTTACCCAAATGAGTTTGGCCTCTGCTCAAACCGTAACCAGTGCTGGAGGAACGTTTAAAGCTCCGAATTATTCTGGCACTGTGGATCCTTTCTCTGTCAATCTGGCCACTGCGTTTTCAGTTCCCGCTTTGGGAGTGATTACTTCAAAATTTTTCAATTCTCCGTCTTTTCAGCAGTTCAATGGGTTAAACCTGATTGTTTACTATGAGATTTACCCCGATGGTGATGAGTCGCTGAAAGTAAAGGCTTTCAAACGCCTGGTTTTTTCTTCAGCTGCCAAGGCGATGAAAAATTCAAATCCTTCCGGATTAATGATTCTGGATGAAGGCAGTGTTGAAATCTCCAGTCTGCCAACATCAGAGACTAAACTTGAAGCGTTCCTTCCGAGTGTTTCAGCAGAAAATTACTCGATCATGGATGAAGATGGCGGTATCACTACAAAAACTGAACGCCTGGAAACAACTTGGTTTCTCACAGGAAATCAGAATATTCAGGATAGTAAGAATAAAGACAAAACGACAGATGGGTTGTTTTTACTCAGTCGTACTTTGGTGGGAGAGTGGAATACCTTTTATCCACCTAAAGTTGCCACTCCGATTACTCGCGGACGAATTTTGATTGGAGTTGCACGGGACGATCGTGGAGGAATCACCATAAAACGCTACGCTGATGGAATCGATTAGATCACCGTGTCTTTTGCCATGGCTTCAATTGCTTCAGGATAATCCACATTGAGGTGGAGGCCGCGGCTTTCCTTACGGCGTATTGCACACTCAACGATGAGTTCAGAAACAATTAAAAGATTTCGAAGCTCGACCAGATCACGACTCAATTTGAATTTCCAGAAATCTTCGTTCACTTCGTGGCGGATGAGCGCGAGACGTTCACGTGCGCGACGGAGACGACGATCGGAACGGACAATCCCGACATAGTTCCACATCAAGGTTCGAATCTCTCTCCAGGTTGCTGCAATGTCGATCTGTTCTTCAATGTCAACGGCACGACCGGTGTCCCATGCGGGAAGAGTTTTTGCCTCAGAAATCGGTGAGTGTTTGACCAGATATTCACGTGCATGTTCCGCAGCTCGTTTAGCGAACACCACTCCCTCGAGCAAAGAATTGGAAGCAAGTCGATTTGCTCCATGTAAACCAGTACAAGCCACTTCTCCGATGGCGAGTAGTCGATGGATGGAGGTTTGCGCATGAAGATCGGTGAGAATTCCTCCGCACATATAGTGTGCTGCCGGAACCACTGGAATCATTTCATGGGGAACGTTGATGCCAAAACTTCGACAAGCTTGAAAGACCTGGGGGAATTTTTCTCTGAATGTGGTTTCATCCATGTGGCGCATATCCAGCCATACATGGGTGTCTCCGGTTTTTTTCAGTTCCTTATCTATGGATTGAGAAACGACATAACGAGGGGCTAATGAGCCCATTTCATGGTACGAAGACATGAAGTCTTCACCTTTTTGATTCCGAAGGATAGCGCCTTCTCCACGAAGTGCTTCAGTGATCAGAAAGCTCTTGGCATTGGGGTGGAATAGGGCGGTGGGATGAAACTGCATGAATTCAAGATTCGCAATTCGAGCTCCAGCGCGATCAGCAACAGCGATTCCGTCTCCGGTCGCAAGATCCGGATTCGTGGTATAGAGATAAACTTTACCAGCTCCTCCGCTTGCCAAAATCGTGAGATCGCTTGCGAGTGGAAAAACTTCATTGGTCTCGCAGTTCAAAATATAAGCGCCCACGCAGTCGCCAAGTGAGTTCCCGTGTTTTTGAGGGTTCAGTTTTCCTTCCATGATGAGATCAACAACCATGTGTCGTTCTAAAATTTTTATGGATGGTATGCTTTTTACTTTTCGAATGAGGGCATTTTCTATTTCTTGTCCGGTAAAATCCTGGGAGTGGAGAATTCGGCGTTTGTGATGACCGCCTTCTTGGTGAAGACTGTAGCCCACCTCATCTTTGGAAAATTCTACACCCCATTGAATCAGTTCCTGGATCCGGGCTGGGCCTTCTTCCACGCAGGCTTGAACCGCATCGGTATGGCAAAGACCGGCTCCTGCATCCAGAGTGTCTTGAATATGTTCCTGAAAAGAGTCTTCCTCGGACCAGACCGTTGCGATACCGCCCTGTGCATAACGGGTATTGCACTCATCTAGAGTGCTTTTCGCCAATAAAATGACATTGCTGAACTCAGAAAAGTGAATGGCTGCGCTGAGTCCAGCGATACCGCTTCCGGCGATCAGCACCGTAGCTCTCGAAGAAGATCGGTGAGTTGCGGAACTTTTTGAATGTGAAGTTGCCATTTTGGTTCTCTGTGTTAATCTTTTTTTTAGGGAGATTACCATGAAAACAGCACGGATTGCCATTTTTTTAACGGGAATGATCGGCCTAGGGATGGGCGGACTCATGAGTTTGTCGAGCGTTCAAAGCCAACAAGAAGAACAAGCTCTCAGAGTAAATGAGTCTTTGAAAAATCAAGCTCAAGCTTACGTTGATCAATTTTTTAGTGTGATCGAAGCCGTGAAATCAGGTGGAAATCCTTACTATGTGTTGAACCGTTACTCCGTGAAATTGAATCAAGGAGTTCCCAGCGAAATTGAAACAACCAGTGAAGAGCCAAAAGATGGTAACGGTCATATCAGTGATCTCGCCATGGAAGATCGCCTTCTGACTGCACTCAAAAGTCAGGTCAGTATCAATGATTTACAACTATCCAAATTTTCAGTCGGAACTTTTGAACTTTCTGAAATTGGAAATAAAGAAGGAATTTACGTCGCGATTGCGGTTGCTCCGGATCGAAACTCCCCGATTAATAAAATGGATGTGATTCTGATGGATCCAAATTTGGCTCTGGTCAGTTTCCCTAAACTTCAAAATGCATCCATGAATCGAAATGCATTCTTGATCAGTAAGACCGGAAAAGTTCTTGCTCACACCTCCAGTGCTTACGTTGGAACCGATCTTCGCAAATCGGATGGACTGAAAGAAACGGTTGAAGATCTTTTTGTCGGCGCAAAAACGGGCAATGTTGGAGTTTATCGTGCAGTAGATGGAAACCGTCAGCAAGTGGCGCTGATTCGCGCAGGTACGCTTCCTTTTGCGATCGGAGTGGAGCAACGGGCACTAACACCGGCTTTTTCTTATGCTTGGTTTGAAGAGCAATTAGGTTCTGGAGCAGCTCGAAAGGGACTCGGAATGATATTCGTGGTGATGGCTGCAGCGCTAGTCCTGTTCAGTTTGGTCAGCATGGTATTCAATCGAAGCATTCAAAATGAATTGGGCACTGGAAAAGAAAAAAGCCGATTCAATGCGCCAGAGGCTAAATCTCCACCTAGCTTTAAACGTAATACTTCTGCTTTCAACGAAACCATCATGGATCCTTCGATTGAAAATGCAGCTGAAAATTTTGTTTCGGGCAAATCCCAAATTCAGGGAGAATTCCAGAATTTATCTGATGCTGCAAGTGCACTTGCGAAGACTCAGACGAGCTCTTCATCAGAGATCAAAATCAACGTTCACCGTGATTACGCTGATGAATTGGTCAACCGAATCAAGCAGGCGACCAGTTCAGATGAAATCGAAGCAGCTCTCACTCAGTTGACCTCTGAGATTTCTGAAAGTCCAACTTTGTTCTTCCGCTATAATCGTAGACTTCAGAATCTGACTTTGGGTACCGTGGCTGGAAATATCCAAATCGGTAATGGAAACCTGTTCCAAGCCTACGTCAGAAAAGACATCGAAGAGCAGATTGAGGCTTTTGCGATTGAAGGCAAGGTAGCTTGGCTCGCAAATTATGGTCCATTGAACAAAATGATGATCACTTATCTGAATGTTGCCCATTTTGAAGCTTGGGCAATTACCAGTGACTCTGAAGTGAGTGGAACTCCGAAACTGGTTGGGGTTTTGGTCATTATGAATGCAAGCTTCCGAAGTGCTCAGACCAGACCGATTCTCTCCCGAATGTTGAAAGAAACCGGTAACTATCTTTTTGCGATGAATAGCAAGGTTACTCCTCGCAAGCGTACGATTAAGCCGGCTGTTTCTCCAGGACCAGAATTGAACGCATGACGTGAGAGCCAGAGTTCGATTATCCAGCACTGCGCTTTTAAATAATTTCAAAATTATTGCCAGGAAATCGGGCGATCAAAAGCTGTTGCCCATGGTTAAAGCAGATGCTTATGGTCATGACTCGGTTTGGGTTTCCAGCGTCTTATGGAGTGATTCATTCGCTAGAAAAAAACTTCATGCACTTGGAGTCGCCACCTTTGATGAAGCACTGTTGCTTCGCGAAAAGCTTCCTGCAGATTCAAAAACAATACCCA
>CAZZLF010000104.1:0-6893 GCA_964654965.1 uncultured Bdellovibrio sp. | reverse complement strand
AGAGATTCCGATAACTTGCCCTGCTTCACCCTTCTTACTCTAGATTATATTTTATCGTGGGGCAATGTCATATTTAGTAGATGAACCAAAAGAAGCTGGTGAGAGGGAGAGCCTATTTCAATGGGGGGGTATCTTAAGGATGAATGGATGACCAGAGCTTCAGAAAATGTTCGAGGTTCTGATTTGACCACTGCGGACTGGGTTGGACATAGCGGTGGAGGGTGTTCCACTGCGAATAAGAATAATAACCACGACGATGAAGGTCGATGAGGGAGCTTGATTCTGTGCTGACCGCATTTGCTTCTTTTAGCCATTGATTGACATCACCACAGCCAGGAGAAAGTCCATTCAACGGCGCATTGATATCACTAGCCATGGCCACACGTTTAGGTGAGCCTAGCTGATTCACTGCAGTGGTGATGGTGTCGCGGTAAAGATCAAGGTCCGAAATGCAGGTGAGCCCCTTGGCTGCAGAAGCTGCATTTTGCTCTTCAGGATGCGTTTTCAAAACTTCTGTTTCTGCTTTTTCCAATGCACCAGGAATCATGTGATGAGCTGGAATCAATCCAATGATTCCGTCGTTTTTCATGATGTATTGTTTTTCAAGTTCTCCTATACCCCGTTCAACAGGAAACGCTTCGCGAATTTGGGTATGAGTAACTAAACCAGCCGGATTACCATTCTTTTCAAACATTCGAATCATCGTGGCTACTTCGATTTCATTCATGTGAGCCAAATCAATCCAAACTTTTTTCTGGATGAGTCTTTCAATGGTTTGAATTCCCAATTCAGTGAATCCACCCTGGCTTTTGCAAAAAGTTTTGAGGCACTGGCCGCGGCTGTTCCAAACGCTTTCTAAAAAATCAAAAGATGAGTTGGCAAGGCTGATGATGGCACTCATCAGGGCCGTTTTCCCAAGATCATCAGGAGTCATGTGTACAGGAGTGACAATTGCCACCCCTCGTTCTTCAATCCAGACTCGAAAATCTTCATCTGTTTCAAAATTTCCCCAAGCACCTTCGATGGAAAGCACGATTGCCGTTTTTCCTGCAGCGATAGTCACTCTAGCTTCTGCCGGATTTTTGACTAGTGCGAATCGATCGGCATGGTCATCGACCCATTTTTTGAATTCTTGATATTCCTGTTCAGTAGCCTTACGGATGATTTGCTTGCGATCGAAGTGAAATCCGTCCCTTTGAAACGAGTAACCAAAATAGGGATGGCCGTAGAGGCTGAGGACAATCAGTTTTGGGCGAGCGGAAGGTTCAAGTAGGGCTAGGGATTTTCCACTGGCCCGCGTTTCTCTGCGTTGGCTCCAATGTTTTGATTGAATCTCACTTTCAAAGTCACCATTCAGAAAGAATCCCATTCCAGGCTTCATATGAAGATGGGCGTGTAAGTCGATCTGCGCTTCAGAGTCAAAACTGAAAATAAGGAGCAAGTTAAGAAGACAAACAAAAAAGGTGGGCAACTTCATTTTAACGCAAAGCATATTTAATTCCATGATACCAGAACTTTTGACTAATTCTCCAAAATTCGATTCAATAGAATCCTATGAAAATGTCCCATAAATTGATTCTTTCATCTCTTTGTATCCTTACATCCGTGGCAGGGGCCAAATCTTCTTTTGAGAAATTTCCGGTGCCACAAAAAGGTGGAACTTTTAATGATGTGATCAGCATGACTCCGATCACGTTGAATCCTATCTTGATCACCAATGTCGATGATCGTTCCATTTCAGGTTATTTGTATATGACCTTGATGACGACCGATATGGATACTTATCAGGACATTCCAGGCCTTGCTGAAAAGGTCGAGGTGAGCAAAGACAAAAAAGAATACACATTTACTTTGAACCAGAAAGCAAAGTGGAGTGACGGAACAGCAGTTACATCAGATGATGTGGAGTTCACGTATAACAAGATTATGGATCCGAAAGTGGAGGCCGCAGCGTTAAGAAGCTTTTACGGCGGGATTACATTCAAAAAAATCACACCGACTCAATTTAAGTTTGTAGTTGCCGTACCCAAATACAATTCTTTGAGTGTTGTTTCTGGTTTTAGTCCGATTCAGAAGAAGCAATTTGAAAATGAATCTGATTTCAATAAATCCAAACAGAATTTGAAACCGATTGGAAACAGCGCTTATAAATTGAAAGCTATTTCCAGGGATCAATATGTGACTTTGGAAAAAGATCAGCAATGGTGGGCAAAAGACTTGTCAGAGAACCGACCTCAGGCAAATTTTGATACCATTCAATTGAAGATTATTCCTGACCCAGCGTTAAGATATGAAACCTTTTTAAAAGGTTCGATCGATGCGATCGGCCTCAGTGCAGATCAGTTTACCACTCAAGTAAAGGGATCTGATCGGGACAAGTTTGGTGAAAGTGCCGGAAGCGGAAAGCAGTTTTGGGCAAAACAATTTCCTTCTGATGGAGCGATGCCATGGTTTGGACTGGCATTGAATATGAAAAATCCGGTTTTGGCATCCCTGAAGGTGCGTCAAGCGTTGGCTTATTTGATTGATTATGATGCGGTCATTGAACGCGCCTTTTTCAAAACGGTTCAACAAAGTGTTTCACCTTTTGGTTCAAGAACGGAAAACACTCCTGCAGATTTAAAGTCAGGAGCTAAAAAATATAAACTTGATATCAAGAAAGCCCTTTCACTTTTGAAAGATGATGGTTGGAGTGATTCAGATAAAAACGGCATCCAGGATAAAATGCTGGATGGAAAACTGACTTCTCTGAAATTGGAAGTGAAGCTAGCTGCCGCCAGTACTGCCGGCATGAAATCGGTTCAGATCTTCAAAGAAACCTTTAAAAAAGCTGGAATCGACTTATCGATCCGTGCGATGGATGCGTCGGCATTTTACAAGGATTTCGATGATCGCAATTTTGAAATGGCTCTGATGGGCTGGGGTGGTGGAGATATTCGTCCTGACCCAAGACAGCTTTGGCATTCAGCTTCCATTGCGAACGGTGGTTCAAATGCGGTGAGTTATTCCAGTAAGAAGGTCGATCAGTTGATTGAAAAAGCAAATCTGGAGTTTAATCCTAAAAAACGCTCCAAATTGTTGCAGGAAATCGACTTGGAGTTATACAACGATGTACCGTATGTATTTTTGGTGGAGCGAGGCTTTGTGCTTCAAGGGCTCAACTCCAAGTTGAAAGCGCCGGTCTGGATCCAGCGTTATTCAACTTCCGTAGCAAAAGAATTATTCCATTTCTAAGGTGAAATTATGAGTCAGAATACCGATGTCGTATTGGCAGAAATTCAGGAACCGGATCATTTGAATGAGCTCGAAACCTTGCGCCACTCTTGTGCGCATGTCATGGCTCATGCAATTCAACAACTTTGGCCTGAAGCAAAGTTTGGTATCGGCCCAACTGTTGAAGATGGTTTTTATTACGACGTCGATCTTCCTCATAAGCTGACCACCGATGATTTGAAGGCGATTGAAAAGGCAATGTTCAAGATCATCAATGCGAACAATTCCTTTGTTCGAAGAGAGCATTCGATTGATGAAGCGATTGCCATGTTCAAAGAAAAAAATCAGCCATTCAAGGTTGAGATCATTCAAACATTGCGCGATCAAATGGGTGCAAAGACGGTTAGTACTTATCAAGAGGGTGAGTTTGTTGATCTTTGTAGAGGCCCTCATATTGAAAAGACTGGAAAAATCAAAGCATTTCAATTGATGTCTCTTGCGGGTGCTTACTGGCGTGGCAGTGAAAAAAATCCGATGCTTCAGCGTATTTATGGAACGGCCTTTCAGTCCAAGGAAGATCTTCACAACCACTTGCACCTTCTTGAAGAAGCAAAACGTCGCGACCATCGCAAACTAGGCAAGGAACTCGACTTGTTTAGTTTTATTCCGGAAGCTCCAGCCAGCCCTTTCTTTTTGCCGAAGGGCACGATTGTTTACAATCGTCTTGTTGAGTATGTGCGAAACATGTACCGCTTTTATGGTTATCAGGAAGTCATCACTCCACAGGTATTCGATACCGTGCTTTGGAAACGTTCTGGCCATTATGACAACTACAAAGAAAACATGTACTTCACGAAATTCAATCATGAAGGCATCAAAAAAGATGAAAAAGAAAAAGAGGCAGACGAGCGTGAATTTGGCGTGAAGCCGATGAACTGTCCTGCTCATACTTATGTCTTTGCTAATTCCAAACGTTCTTATCGCGATCTGCCGTTACGGATTGCAGATTTCGGTCGTTTGCATCGTTATGAAAAATCAGGTGTGACGGCAGGTCTCACTCGGGTTCGTACCTTCTGTCAGGACGACGCACATATTTTCTGCACTCTGGATCAGATTGAGAAAGAAATCGGAATCGTAGTAGAGATGATTGAAAAAACCTACCGAGTGTTTGATTTCAATCTGGATGAAATGCAGGTATTTCTTTCCACTAGACCGGAAAAACGCATGCTTACCGATGAAGTTTGGGATCAGGCGGAAGGTGCATTGAAAGCCATTCTCGACAAAATGGGAAGACCATATCAGATCAATCCAGGAGATGGCGCTTTCTATGGCCCTAAGATCGATTTTAAATTCAAGGATGCTTTAAAAAGAGATTGGCAACTGGCGACGATTCAACTGGACTTCAGCATGCCTGAAAAATTCGAACTCGAGTACACTGGTGCAGACAATGCCCCACACCGCCCAGTGATGGTTCACCGTGCAGTGTTAGGTTCATTGGAGCGTTTTATGGGTGTCATGATTGAACATTTTGCAGGTGCGTTTCCGTTCTGGCTTGCACCAGTTCAGTGTCGTTTGATTCCGATTGGTGATGCGCACATCGATTACTGTAAAGAGTTTGGAAAAACCCTGCATCGCATGGGTATTCGTTACGAAATCGATGATCGGAACGAGAAAATGGGGCTTAAAACCCGCGAGGCTCAAATGCAGAAGATCCCGCTGATGCTAGTGGCGGGGGATCGCGAGATGGCTGAAAACCAATTTGCTGTGCGCAAATATGGTGCCAAGGATTCGACTGTCATGAAGTCAGAAGAGATTCTCGACCATCTTTCAGAACTGAATGCGGTGCCTACGAAACCGTTTCAGGTCTGACGTCAAAAAAGCCACTCTTTAATTATTTATTCAATATTTAATAATGGTAGAGAAGGAATTCTTTACCATGAAATTATTATTGATACTCTCATCACTTCTGCTCATTCAACCGGTTAATGCTGTAGAGTTGGATTTGAAATTTGATTCCAATGTTTCAGCAAATCTTCGAAAACAGGTGTTTGATGACTTCAATTTGATGGGAACTATTGCTGGTTTTCAACAGTCTCCGCTTCATGAAGAGATTTTTGGTAAAATCGACGGAAAAAATTATCTTCAATGGTTTCAAAATCGAGTGAAGTTTTTTGGTTTTAGCAATTGTGGTGGACCGAGTGCGGTAGCTTGTGTGAATGGCAAGTATAAGAACAAAATTTTCGTTACAGGAAATTATACAGGAATCGATCACCCTCAGATCGCGCGACTCATGACCCTGTACCATGAAGCCAGACATACAGAAGTTGAAAACGGTTTGTGGCCTCATGCCAAGTGCCCTTCAAACTTTCCCTATCGAAGTATCTGGACTGGAAAAAAACTATCTGGAAATTATGCATGTGATTCTACGGTCTATGGTTCTTACGCATCGGCATCTGTATTGTTGAATAATGTTTCAAAGTTTTGCCAAAACTGTTCAGACAAGGTGAAAGCAGATGCAAAAATCTATTCGGATGATCAGGTGAAACGGGTAATCGATCAGCCTTCTATCGAGAAGTTGAGACTGGATTTTTTATTCTAATTTGGTGATCATTCCGGAGAGGATTCTTTCGATCTTTTCAAATACCTCGGGATGATACTTTAATGAAGAGGGCGAAGTTCCTTGTATTTTTCTGAGGTGATTCATGGATTCTTCCATGTTCATACGTCCGAGATGATCTAGCTCATCAATAATCGCGAGAATGTGGGATTCTTTTAGGATTTGTTCGTCGGACAATTGATGTGGAAATCCTTTACCCTGGAGAAGCTCGTGATGTTGTTCGATGATTTTCAATACCGGTTCTGGTAGGGGAATTTTTTTGGATTGGATCAGTTGAAGCGAAAGTTCGGGATGCATTTTGTATTGTTCGAATTCAGATGCGCTCATTTGTTCCGTTTTCTTTACTTGAATTTCTTTCGGAAGCTCTAAGATACCGATGTCGTGAAATAATCCTGCCAAAGCTAATTCTTCAGGGTTTCCTATGCCGCTTTCGATTGAAAAAAATGCTGCTAACACCGATGAATTCACTGCATGGTTGTAATGATTCTCCAGGCTTCCTCTCCACTCATCTAATCGTTTAGTCCAATCTGTTTTTTCACCATTTTTGATGAATGACTTTACGGTTTCAAGGGCTTTGCGAAAGATGCGTTTGCCAGACTCTTCGCTGCTGCCCACATCTTCAATGATGTCAATGTGAAGGGAACGAGCCATTTTTGATTGTCGATTTTGTTTTTCCGTAATCCCCAACCCCAATTGCGTAGAGTTCTTTAAGATTTCGGCCATGTAGGAGAAAAAAAGCCCAAGCTGTTGATAGGGTAAATAAATGGTGTTGAAGTGGTGGCTTTTGACATTTTCGAGTTTTTCAGGGGAATAACTTTCGCCTGTTTTGGTCATTCGAACATACTTTCGATTCATGGGTAGGTAGACATGCGTTTCAAATGGAAGTGGATCACCGGAGCGGATGTCTAGAATGTTTACTGGATAGAGATGTGAAAGGGAGCCTAGACTGGAAACTGAAATGATTTTTAAAAGTTCTGATTTCAGATGATGGAGATCAGCGGGAATAAGGTAAAGTTCGCTGAAACTATGTTCTTCCAAAAGTTTTTTTTTGAATCCGGTTCTG
>CAZZLF010000103.1:0-6970 GCA_964654965.1 uncultured Bdellovibrio sp. | reverse complement strand
CGCTCTTGCCGGCCGCATTTTTTACATTCTTCCCCTATAGGGTTGGAACATATCGTTATGTTCTGACACAGATGTCTGCAATGATGGTGGGGGATATGGAATTCAAATTTCTACCCTATAAGAAAATTTTAGTTGGAGTTTTATATTTAGCCGTTTTTATACCTTTATTGTTTGTCACCAGTCGTCTGAGTGAGAGTCAATGGTTGAATAGTTACATTTTTTGGATCTTATTTATTGGAATTTTAAGTTTGATTGCGAGTATTTGGTTTGAAAAACCATTTATTCATGCATTGTCCTGTCTTCTCATTGTTACTTTGATCAGAGTTTCAGCAATTGAAATCGGTGAGCTGGACGTTCGAGATCTGAAAAAGTACGTTTCTGAACACCCGGGTCAAATTGGTTATTATATCGACCACCAGGATATCTGGCATGAGTATGGTTTGATTTCCACGGTGATATCCCAACCGGTGTCGCGACTTTATCATCGGGAAAGCCTCAATCAATTCCTCAGTTCTGGCGGTTCCGCCATCATTGAAAGCGACGAGGATCAGTCAATCGGGTCAGCATATTCTTGTACCAAATGGCAAAGATTGAAGCGTCGAACTAAATTCCCTTTTCAGCGAATCATGAAAGAAAAAGTTGAGTGGGGTGACGAGGAGATTTCCCGTAACTTCCTGATTTGCACCCGCTAAATTAGAGTGCAATAATAATCCGGTATGGCCCTAAATCGATTAAACATTTTCGCCGGAATCATTTTGATGGGGCTCATTTCCTGTAGCAGCCCTAATTCGATCAAATCAAAGAAAGACTCTGCTTCTTCTGGCGCAAAAAGAGTTGGGCTTTTATCAAAGTCTAACTTGGTGAGGCCCCCTCTTCCTGATGATCAGGGCATTTTTGATGACGAACAGTTTCAGCTTAAAACCGATATTTCAAAATGGAAATTCATCGAAGAAGAAAATGGAGTATCAACCTTTGAGAAAATCACCAAAGGAGATGAACTCGTTGCATTTCGAGGAGAAGTATTAATACAAGCCCCTTTGAAAAAGGTTGCGACGATTCTCGTCGATCAGCAGTTGCAGAAACAATGGGTAGATGCCTATGTTGAAGGCAAAAATATTTCTCAAAAAAGTGAATTTGAATATGTTCAATACAGCCAAACCAAACTTCCATGGCCATTTCAAAACCGTGATTTTGTATTTAATGCTTACGTAAAAATCGACACGGATCCAAATACCATGGTTTTGGTCATGAACTCCATTGATGACCCTTTAATGCCACCTCGAGATGAAGTCGTCCGTGGTGAAATTATTCAATCTTATTATTATTTAAAGGAGTTGAAGGGACTGACCGCAACTCGGCTGGTTGTGGAGATGAAAGTAGATCCAAAAGGATCTATTCCGCTTTGGTTGGTGAACCTTTCTCAAAAGCGTTGGCCACACAATACACTCATGGCCATTAAAAAACTTTCATTAAAAGATGATTTAAAAGTTTTACCAAAACTGGAACTGATTTTTGGAAGTAAAAATCCTAAGGAAGGAAAGAAAAAATGAAATTTAATTTTATCCCTGTTTTGCTTTTGGTTTTATCGAATTTATCCTGGGCGCAAAAAATTGAAAAAGGTTTTCAGGTCTTAGATCCTGATAAAAAAATCTTATCGAAAATATCAAAATCATCTGGATTTATTGTTGATCATGTCAATAAAGGCGGTTTTGAGATTTATGGTCCGGCTTCCTTGGAGCTTTTTTTAAAAAATGAAAACGTAATTTACTTCGAGTTGAACCAGCAACCATCGAAGTGGGATGCCGGATACCCATCACCTGAAGCAATAATTGCCCGTTTGAAATCCCTTCAAAATAAGTTTCCTCAAATCATCACCCTGATTGAAATTGGAAAATCAAACGAAGGAAGACCTTTGATGTTTGCAAGGGTTACAGCCCCTGAAAAAGTTGGTTCAAAGGCCATCAAAGACCGACCTGAATTTAAATATGTAGCAAACATGCATGGGGATGAAATTGTAGGTAGGGAATTGATGTCCAAACTTATCGAAGATCTCGCCTCTAATTATGGAAAAGATACTCAAGTGACCCGCATCTTGGATCAAGTTCAAGTATACATCATGCCTTCGATGAACCCAGATGGAGCCGCCAATCATACTCGCGCGAATGCGAACGGTGTGGATCTAAACCGTTCTTTCCCTGATTTTACGACTACCGACAACCAGAATACGATTCAAAATCGTGAACCTGAAATTCAGGCAATGATGGCATTTCAGCGTCAGCACCATTTCTTACTTTCTGCGAACTTTCACGGTGGTGCTGAAGTGGTCAATTATCCCTACGATACAACGGCTGAAATTTTTCCTTTGGATGCTTTAGTGAAAAGCATGAGTTTTAATTACGCCAAAAATGTTCCGTATATTTTTAATTCGAGTGAATTCCAAAACGGAATCACCAATGGTTATCAATGGTACGAAGTTGATGGTGGAATGCAGGACTGGAGCTACCACTGGCACGGTGATCTTCAAGTTACTATTGAATTGAGCAATCAAAAGTGGCCTAGCTTCTCTACTGTCGATGGATATTACCGGGCAAACAGGACTGGATTACTTGGATTTATTGAAGAAATTTCCAGGATTTAACCTGCTCAGTCATTAAGGGATTGAACTTCGTTTTAAATTAAGCCACTATGCACTGCATGGTGGCTTTGTTTTATTTCATGATGATGATCCAGTCGACATTAGCCGAGCCTTTTCGGGTGTTGGTCTTTCCTCACCAAGGAATCTATCCTAGCCCGCAGGGTAAAGAATCCATCACCTCCAAAGTCACCGTGGTATCAGAACAAAAGTGTACTCAGTATCAAGCTTTTCTGGATTCCAACCATCAATGGAATATGAAAGGGGATCCTCTATCGACATCGGATCAATTTCACTTTTCCAAATCTCTTTTCAGTCGATTTAACCGATTTTTTCATCGATTTGGAAATGCCTATTATGTTTCTTGCCCTAAGCCATTTAAGGTAATCCGAGAAAAAAACCTCGAGTCCTTCACTTATGAAGGAGATTTTGTCGTGGTTTTGAATTTGAACTCTATCAATAATCCGATTCAGATCATTAATATTGTCGATTCAGAAAGTTATGTTCGGGGAGTGGTACCATCTGAGGTTGGTTCAGGGTGGCCGCAGGAAGCATTGAAGTCTCAGGCGGTAGCTGCCAGAACCTATGCGTGGTGGACCGTGCAAAATGCGAGAATGAGTAATCCTGATCTCTTTGATCTGGATGATACCATTGGATATCAGGCTTATCTGGGTATTTCACGTCGAACTGCAGATACAGACGCTGCTGTAAATCAGACTTCTCATTTGGTTCTTAAATACAATGGACAGGTCATTAAGGCCTACTTTTCTGCAGATAGCGGTGGAAGAACAGAATCTGGAAAAAACGTATTCGGAGATGATCTTCCTTACTGCGTTTCAAAAAGTGAACTTTACGATGTGAGTAAAACAACTACTGATTGGGAAAAAAAAGTTTCATTTACTGATATTAATGCAGCTTATTACACGCAGGTCAAAACAGTTCAGATTGAAAACTCTGATCGTAATGAAAGCGGTAGAGTAAATTTTGTCACTCTCGTGACCACGCAAGGAAAAACGATCAAGATCCCAGGGGTGATGTTTCGTCGAAACTTCAAATTACGAAGTACTCTGTTTGACGTTGCATCTACCTATGAAAATGGACAAATGAGACTGAAGATCACCGGACGTGGATATGGTCATGGTGTGGGTATGGCGCAAATTGGTGCAAAAGAATACGCAACACAGTTGGGGTGGACTTTTGATCAAATTGTTAAGTTCTATTATACTGGAGTGACCTTAGAACCGATCAACCATGATTATGCAGAATAAACTGAACCCCGAGATCGCGGTGGTTATCACCACTTACAATAACCCCAAAAGCTTAGAGCTTTGCCTACTGTCGCTGACCAACCAAACCTTTATGAATTTTGAAGTGTTTGTTGCAGATGATGGATCAGGTGACGACACTCGTGAACTGATTGCCAAATTTAAAAGCGAACACGAAAACTTAAGAATTTACCACATCTGGCATCCGGATCAGGGCTATCGAAAAGCAAAAATTAACAATAATGTTTTTGCCCAAATTGACCCAGATCGGTTTCCAGTCGTGATCTGTATTGATCATGATGTAATTCTGCATCGTCGATTTATCGAAGATCATTTTAAAATTCATTCAAAAGAAAGTTTTAGACCTCTGATTTTTATGGGTAGAAGAGTAGATTTAAGTGATCAACTCACCAAAACCATCACACCAGAAAACGTTCTTCATTTTAATCAGGGAATGAGTTTATCCCTTTTTTGCTCTGGCTTGAGAGGTGATACCAAGAATGTGTTGAGATCACTCAGAATGGATTTACCCAAACCACTTGCAGTACTTTTAAAAAGGGATCGGGCACTGGATTTGCTGGGATCCAACTTTTCAATTTCCACCCGTGTTTTACTAGATGTGAACGGATATAATGAAGATTTCAAATCCTATTGGGGTGAGGATGGGGATCTTTATGTGCGAGTCCGAAATTCCGGTGTAAAAATGATCGGAAAAATAGGATATGCCGTTCAGTGGCACCTGTATCATGAAAGATTAGTGGAAACGCCCGAACATGTGGCCATGTATCGGGCGCTTCTTGAAAATCATGAATATAAAAGGTGTGTGAATGGTATCAAGAAAGCATGAGCATTTCGCGATACTTAGGAAGAGGCCAATAATCATCCGCAACCGTATTCTCGAGAGCATCACACTGCTCACGTAAAGCTTCCATTCTTGGCTTTAACTCTGAGGCAATTTTCTCAGCCTTGGCTTCTTCATCACCGATGTTTCCGATGGCAGCAAGTGTGTTTTCCATTTTTTTCAATTCTGCCTGAGCATTCGCAAGAACAAGATTCAGTTTATTGAGAGGCTCGGCCTGTGGAGCCGCGATTCCCGCAGCTTTGGATGCTGCAACACCTTGTGCAAGCAAACTAGAGTACTGGTAAGCCGCCGGAAGAATTTGCGTTTCCACCATGGTTTGAAGGCAATCCGCTTCAATCAGGAGTTTTTTATTGTAAATCTCAATTCGAACATGAAAACGAGATTTTACTTCTTCTTCTGAGAAAACTCCAAGACGGGTAAAGAGCTTGATGGATGAGTCATTCACAATCTGATGAAGAGCATCGGGAGTTGTCTTTAAGTGAGGAAGACCACGTTTTTCTGCAATTTTAACCCATTCTTCAGAGTAGCCATTACCTTCGAAACGGATATTTTTGGTTTCTTTAATTGCATCCTTAACGACGGTAAAAATCGCTTCATCAATTGATTTTGAGTTTTTCAGTGTTGCTTCAATTGCATCCGTCAATTCATCCAAGGCATCTGCAACTGCGCAATTGATCACGGTAATGGGGAACGCGCAAGAAGCTGAGGATCCTACCGCGCGAAACTCGAATTTGTTTCCGGTAAAAGCAAACGGAGAGGTTCGGTTTCGATCCGTGTTGTCCTTCATGACTGTAGGAAGTTTGCTGACTCCGAGTTTGATCACCACATCCTTATAGTCCAGATTTTTATGGGTATCATTTTCAATTTCATTCAACATGTTATCCAACATGTTCCCCATGAATGCAGAAATGATGGCCGGAGGAGCTTCGTTCGCACCCAATCGATGGTCATTACCCGGTGATGCGATTGCGGCGCGAAGTAAACCAGCATGCTTATGAAGTCCTTTTAGTGTAGCCATGAGAAACAGGAGGAATCGAAGGTTTTGATGTGGAGTTTTACCCGGATCCAGTAAGTTGATTCCTTCTAATTCAGCGGGACCATTTCCAATTCCAATCGACCAGTTGTTGTGTTTTCCGCTTCCGTTGACTCCTGCAAATGGTTTTTCATGAAGGATGACTTCGAAATCGTGTTTCTTTGCAACCCGGCGAAGCACTTCCATAGTGACATGGTTGTGATCGACAGCAATGTTTGATTCTTCAAAAATTGGAGCCACTTCAAACTGCATTGGTGCAACTTCATTGTGACGTGTTTTAGAAGGAATCCCCAATTTGAAAAGTTCGTATTCGGCTTCTGTCATAAAAGAAAGAACACGGTGAGGGATGCTGCCGAAGTAATGATCTTCCAATTGTTGTCCTTTTGGAGGGCGTGCTCCAACCAGGGTTCTTCCAGACATAATGATGTCGGGACGAAGGGCATAAAATGCACGATCAATTAAAAAGTATTCCTGCTCAGGTCCTAGATTGGTCACGATGGAGGTCACTCCTCGATCACCGATCAGGTTCAATAATTTAATTGCACGCGCAGCAATTGCTTCATTACTTCTCAAAAGACCAGTTTTTTCATCAAGTGCATCACCATGATAGGAAATGAATACTGAGGGAATACAAAGAGTGCGAGTTGAGCCGGCATCCGAAATAAAAATCGGTGAAGTCGGATCCCAGGCAGCATATCCTCTTGCCTCAAATGTTGTTCTCATTCCACCTGATGGAAAACTGGAAGCATCCGGTTCGGATTGAATCAACTGATTTCCGGTAAAACGCTCCATGGGACTTCCGCTACTGTCCACATTGAGGAACGCATCGTGCTTTTCAGCCGTTGTACCTGTTTGCGGTTGGAACCAGTGGGTATAGTGTGTGACACCATTTTCAAGCGCCCATTCCTTAACTGCGTGAGCTACCACATTGGCCACTTCAATTTCGAGTTTTTTTCCAGATTGAATGGTCTGAATCAAACGCTTGTAAATATCATTGGGAAGCTTTTGTTTCATCAGTTTCAAGTTGAATGTATTCACCCCATAAAAATCAGAAATTTTTAGTGTGTTACCTTTTTCATCTTTGGGCGCTTCAACGTTTTTTGGTCTTCTGGAAATCACCGTTTGAATTGCTTTGAAGCGTGATTGTGCACTCTGATTAGACATTTGTATCCCTCTCT
>CAZZLF010000102.1:0-6997 GCA_964654965.1 uncultured Bdellovibrio sp. | reverse complement strand
GGCTACTTACTGCAGTGATGACCGTCGCTGTAGTTGCCCTCGTCTATTTTGTGAGTGCGGGCAAAACCGAAGAAGGAATCAAAAGAATCCTGGCGCTACTCATTGTGACTTGCCCTTGCGCTTTGGCACTGGCAACTCCGCTGGTGTTCAGTCTTTCCATTCGGTCTCTCTTGCATCGGGGGTTATTGGTTCAAGATCCAACCAGTCTGGATCGAGCGCCCGATTTAAAAGAAATTTATTTCGACAAGACCGGTACTCTCACCGAAGGTCAGTTAAAAGCCCGCGTGGATCTTTCCATGCTTTCTCGTGAAGATGCATCAGCCTTGTATTCCTTGGTCCGTCTTTCCCGTCATCCAGCATCGCGTTCACTCGAGCGGGAGTTTTCTCATCAAGGAGTGGCAGCATCGGTGGTCGAATGGAAGAATTTTTCAGAAAAAGCGGGTATGGGGCTCGTTGCTCAAAACGAGCATGACTATTCCTTGCTTCGTGCTGAAAATTCTATGAGCGGTTTCAGTGAATCGGTATTCAGTAAAAACGGAAACGAAATTTGCCGAATCGCTTACGAAGACAGCCTGAGAGAAGATACCGCTTCGACTTTGGCGTTTCTTCAAAATCAAAACTGGAAGGTTCATATTCTTTCAGGAGATCAAGATCAACCCGTCCAGGCTCTTGCGAATCGCCTTAATATTTCTCATGCATGGTCGAAGCAATCACCAGAACAAAAAGCTGCCCGTGTTTCTCACGGAATCATGATCGGTGATGGAGTGAATGATTCTCTGGCCCTATCCAGCGCTCAAATCGGATTCTCGGTTCAAGGTGGAATGGAAGCAGCGATTCGGTCCTCTCAAGTGTATGCGATGAAGCCCGGAATCGCACTCGTGGTTCCATTTTTGTCTCAAGCTCAAAAAGTACGACAGACTCTTCGTCAGAATTTCGTACTCAGCACTTCTTATAATCTCATCGGCGCTCTTTTGAGTCTCGGTGGTTGGATGAATCCACTATTGGCAGCGATTCTGATGCCACTGTCTGCCTTGACGGTATTTTGGTCAAGCGTGATTCGACTGAAGGAGCGTGCGTGATGGACATTATCTGGGTTCTGGTTCCCGCTGCACTTTTGATGGGAATCGGTTTTTTGATTTTTTTTATCTGGGCGGTGAGAAGTGGTCAGTTTGAAGATCTCGAAACACCAGCAGTAAGAATGTTGTTGGAAGAAAAAGTTTTAGGAAAAAAGGAGAAAAAAGAATGAGTGACGAAACAGTTTACGGAAGCATCGAACGGTTCAGTTACGACGATGGAATCGTGAAAAAATTCACGATTGCGACGTTGGTCTGGGCTTTTGTTGCTTTTTTGGTCGGGATCATCATCGCCCTGCAGTTGGCGTATTATCCTTTGAATACGGGGTTACCCTGGTTCACGTTCGGTCGTTTGAGACCATTACACACCAATGCGGCGATTTTTGCGTTCGCGGGTAATGCCATCTTTGCCGGGATCTATTACTCTCTACAGCGCTTGTGTAAGGCCAGAATGTTTTCGGATCAGATCTCGAATTTTCATTTCTGGGGATGGCAGTTGATCATTGTATCAGCAGCATTGACCCTTCCATTCGGAATTACCCAAGGTAAGGAATACGCCGAGCTGGAGTGGCCGATCGATATCGCCATTGCCGTGGTCTGGGTTGCATTCGGAATCAACATGCTCATGACCGTGGTTCAGCGTCGAGTGAAGCATATCTACGTGGCGATCTGGTTCTACATTGCAACGTTCATCACCGTCGCGGTTCTGCACGTGGTGAATTCGATTTCTCTTCCGTTCAGCTTGATCAAGAGTTATCCCGTCTATGCCGGTGTGAGTGATGCCCTCGTTCAATGGTGGTACGGTCACAATGCGGTCGCATTCTTTTTGACGACTCCGTTTCTCGGATTGATGTATTACTTCATTCCTAAATCCGTGAATCGTCCGGTTTACTCTTATCGTCTTTCGGTCGTTCACTTCTGGACGATTGTGTTCATTTATATCTGGGCTGGTCCTCACCATTTGCTCAATACCGCGGTACCGGATTGGGCACAGACTGTGGGAATGGTATTCAGCTTGATGTTGTGGATTCCATCTTGGGGTGGAATGATCAACGGACTCATGACCATTCGTGGAGCATGGGATAAATTACGAACCGAACCGATCGTGAAGTTTTTCGCTCTCGCTGCAACTTTTTACGGTATGTCCACCTTTGAAGGTCCGTTGCTTTCGATCAAATCAGTCAATGAACTCGGTCACTATACTGACTGGATCGTCGCGCACGTTCACGTGGGAGCCCTGGGTTGGAACGGATTCCTCGCTTTCGGTATGATCTATTATCTCGTTCCGAAACTTTGGGGTGTAGAACTGCATTCCAAGCGTCTGGCGAATCTTCATTTCTGGACCGCAACCATGGGAATCATTCTCTACGCCATGGCGATGTATGTTTCGGGGATCACTCAAGGTTTGATGTGGCGTGAAGTCGATGCTGCCGGAAAACTGGCTTACCCTGATTTCGTTCAGTCTGTGGTTCGGGTGGTTCCGTTGTATTGGATTCGTGCCATCGGTGGGGTAGTCTATCTCACTGGTTTCTGCGTGATGCTTTATAACGTAGTGAAAACCATTCAGTCCGCTCCAGCAAATCAAACGAACGAAACCAAAGACGAGTTTGCACCGTACATTCGCAAACCGATGTTTGGAAGTCCCGAAATGAAATTCACTCACCGTATTCTGGAAGGCGCACCGATGCTACTTGCCGGATTAGTCGTGGTGATGATTTCGATCGGTTCGTTGATTTCACTTGCACCGATGTGGATGTCTTCTGACGTGGTTGAAGCGAACTATCACGATGCTTTGGTGAAGCCGTACACGCCATTGCAACTCGCAGGTCGCGACATTTATGTGCGTGAAGGCTGTTACACCTGCCATTCCCAGATGATTCGTAAAACCGTGGGCGATGTGCTTCGATTTGGAAATCCTTCTACGATTGAAGATTCCAAATACGATCACCCTTTTCAATGGGGCTCAAAACGGATCGGACCGGATCTCGCAAGAATTGGTTCGAAGTATCCTGACCTGTGGCACTTCCGTCACATGAGAAACCCTCAAGAAGTCGTGAATGGATCGATCATGCCTTCTTACAGTTGGATGTATAAAGACAAGATCAACTACGACATTCTGACTCAAAAGATGTCGGTATTGAAAAAACTCGGGGTTCCTTATGGAGATGAAGACATCATTCGCGCTCAAGAATGGGCGAAAGAAGATGCCAAGAAAATTGCCGAAGGTCTGAGAACCGAAGGTGCACAAGTGCAAGATGATCGTGAAATTCTAGCCTTGATCGCCTACTTGCAGAAAATGGGAACATCCTCAGTCGCAGGAGGTGCAAAATGATTCGCGAAGCTTTGTCTCATTTGCACTGGACCACATTACCCGTGGTCAGCATGATGATGTTCGCTGGCGTATTTCTCGGAGTTTTGTTCTGGGTCAATCGGAAATCAAGCACCAAGATTTACCATGAAATGGAAAACTTGCCGTTGGACAACGGAACCAAAGGAGGTCAGCAATGAAAGACGAACAAGAAAAACCCATTCCAGACCACGAGTATGACGGCATCCAGGAATTCGATTATCCTGCTCCTTTCTGGTGGCAATTGTTCTTCTATCTGACCATCGCCTTTTCGTTTGGGTATTACCTGTACTTCGAAGTCGGCGGAGGAAAAAGTTCTGATGAAGAAATCAGTCAAGCCATGGCGGAAGTGAAAAAAATGCAGATTCAGAATCAGCCCACTGGCCCCGATGTGAAAGCATTGCTCGCGATGGTGAGTGATCCAGAAAAACTGAAACCCGGAAAAGAACAATTCTTGGCAAAGTGCGCTTCTTGTCACTCTGCTGATGGGGGAGGGTTGGTCGGTCCAAATCTGACCGACCAATTCTGGATTCACGGAAAGGGTGAAGTGGGTGACATCTATCAAGTGGTTCGTAACGGTGTTCTGGATAAGGGGATGCCTGCTTGGGGTGCGCTCATGAGTGATGCAGAATTAAACTCCGTAGTAGCCTATGTGAAAACCTTGCAAGGAACCAAGCCGGCTACTCCCAAAGCACCACAAGGAACCGAAATCAAATGAGTGAACTTTCCCCCGATGCATTGACCACGACCAGTGCGGAAGGAAATCGCATCCGGATTTTTCCAGCGCTTCCTCCGCGCCAAGGATTTTGGGCGCTTCGACGCTGGTGGGTGCAATGGGGGATGTTTCTTGCTTATGTGGCCGTTCCTTGGATTCGCGTGAACGGCCATCCTTTGTTGTTACTCGACATCGCTCACCGTCGATTTTCCATTTTTGGAAAACTTTTTTTTGCCCATGAAGTTCCCAATCTTATTTTTGTCGTTCTGATGTTTTTGATGATGATTGCACTCGTGACCGCTTTGTTTGGTCGGGCGTGGTGTGGTTGGTCTTGTCCTCAGACGGTTTTCATCGAACGCATTTATCGCGTTGTTGAACGTTGGATCGAAGGCGATCACCTGGCTCAGAAAAAACTTGCGGCAAAATCAATGGATTCAGACAAGTTTTTCAAGAGATTCTTCAAGTTCATCGCATTTGCGTTGATCTCTTTATTGTTAGGTCAGATTTTTCTCGGCTATTTTGTCGGCCCGAAAGAAGCTTTTTCTTATCTTCTGAAAAGTCCGGCGGATCACCCGGGAGCTTTCTGGTCAGTGATGGTATTAAGTGGAATCGTCATGTTTGATTTTGGTTGGTTTCGCGAACAATTTTGTCTCGTGGCTTGTCCTTATGGTCGCATGCAGTCTGTGTTCATGGATCAGGGGTCGCTGTTTCTGGCTTACGACGAAAAAAGAAAAGATTGCATCGATTGTGGAAAATGCGTGGCGGTTTGTCCGACCGGAATCGACGTTCGTCATGGTCTTCAATTTGAATGCATCGCCTGTACGGCTTGTGCAGATGCCTGTGATTCGGTCATGCAAAAAATCAAGAAACCAAAAAAACTGGTGGGTTATGGAAGTCTGGCATCTCTACAGGGTAAGAAACTTCCCTGGTACCGACCTCGAGTACTGATCTATGGAACTCTTTTCACGATCGCTGCATCGGTACTTTCTAGTCGACTTTCCCATCTCCAGCTTCATCAGATGGAAGTGATTCGTGCGGTCGATACTCCTTACCAACAAGTAAAAGATGCTGAAGGTAAAAACTGGGTCATCAACCATTTCAAGATTCGTTTCTATAATCTCGATTGGGAATCAAAAGTTGTCGATTACACGGTTTCAGCAGAAGCCCGCAGTAAAGGAATCGAGATGATTCGGGCGGCTTCGGATTCCGGCAAAATCACCGTTCCATCGGGTGAAACTTCTTTCTCTCAATTTTTCTTGAAAGTTCCCCAAACAGAGTTTGTCGAAGGCGTGGCAAAGTCTTCTTTGGTCGGGGAGTGGGAACAAGATTCAGTTCAAAACCAAGCGGAGGTGACTCTTGTCGGCCCTTGGCGCTAGTTCCTTACTCGCGATCTTTGCTGCATCGATTGCCGGAAGCGTTCACTGTGTCGGCATGTGCGGAGGTTTGATGCTTACAGCAACCGGTTCGCGTTTGAAAATGCAAAGTGTTTACCATGGTTCACGACTCGTCGGTTACCTCAGCATGGGCGCATTTGCCGGAACAGTTGGTGAACATCTTTTTTCATCATGGGAATGGCAACCCCTTCAGGTTATTTTCGCAGCCATCACCTTGATGGTGTTGCTGCTCACGGGACTTAGCTTGGTTTTCAGTTGGAACCTCTCGTCTCGGATTTCAAAATTCGGAATCGGACTCGGGTATCGAATCGGTAAGAGTGAATCATCTTTATTGCGCCCTTTGTTGATCGGATTCTTCACTGTGTTCTTACCCTGTGGTTGGCTCTACAGCTTTGTGCTGCTTTCACTCGCCACCCATAGTTTACTAGGTGGAGCTTCGACCCTGACTTTATTTTGGCTCGGAACCTTGCCCGCAATGATGGGAAGCCGAATTTTGCTTCAAGGAATGTTTGCCCGCATCGGTGTTAAGGGAACCCGCGTGGTTTCAGCAATCATGATTCTCGCAGCACTGATTTCAGTCAGTGCACACTTTGCTTCCCATGAAAAAGAAGGGTACCTGACTACTTTCCTATGCCCATAGCATTATTTTAATAGGTTCTCATTCAACTGGAACATCAGTGACGACAAATCCTTGGGTGCAAACCGAAGTTGAAAGGTTTTTGTCTGCAGAACAGAGCTGCATGCAACTTCCCCCAAAGGTCAATCCAACGCTATAATTCCCGGAATTGCCTGGTTCCCATGAGGTTGCATTTTGTCCGTTTGTGCTGAAAATAGAATTCAAATTGGATGAGCCGCCGTAAAAAGAAACATCCTCACATTCGGTAGTGTCATTGGGAGTAAAGTAATTCACCCAGCTTCCTCCCCAGATGAGATCTAAATTCGTTCCGATAGCAGTGGGAACTCCATCGGTCGCTGTGAAGGAGGTAATCTCTGGCCCTGTTCCGGTGGTAGCGGAACCGCTGATGTAATGATCAAAGGGAACCGTGTCATAAGTTCCTATCGCTAAAATGGTAAAATAATATTTGGTATTGTTACTTAAACCAGCGATGGAAACCGAAGCTTCGGAGTTTCCGTCATAGCCCGTGGTCATAGAAATATCTTTTCCGTGATTGAGTGCCAGTGCCAATGTAGAAATGTCATCAGAACGAGAAATCACGAGCTTATATATAATGTCACTGGGTTGATAAATTTCACCGGTTTCTGGATTCGTAGGCAAGGCATCAGCTGGAAGTTCTTTAAAACTCACCGTCAGGGTGTTGTAATTCACGGTTGCGGTGAGCGGTCCTGCTCCTGTTGGTGTGTTTTGCTGACCGTTTGAATTATCTGATAATGCGTCTAGCTTTTTTCCACAAGCTACAAAAGTAGGAAGCGTCAGTAACACCAGTAAGTTCACTACGGTTTTTGATAA
>CAZZLF010000101.1:0-7020 GCA_964654965.1 uncultured Bdellovibrio sp. | reverse complement strand
CTCTTTAAGAGAATAAGCTTCTTCTCGACCAGTCACTTTTGCCACGATGGCGCCCAGATCAGCATCGTAATAAGCTCCAAAGAATTTTTCGGCAAAATCACCGCCAATCTTGATCGGGTTCTTCATCGTGAACCAAACCAGTTTTCCGATATTTTCATTCGCAAACCCTTGAAGTACCGAATCATCGTAATTCAAAACTACCCATGAATTACGGTCGCAAAGCTTGAGAAGTCGTTTTTTAGCAGAGATGTAATTTTCCATCGTGCCGTAACGGTCCAGATGGTCTTGGTCAATATTGGTAAAAATTGCAACTGCCGGAACCATTTTTTCCGTTAACTCCAGCTGATAGCTGGAAAGCTCAGCGACAGCAACCTGTCCCGGTTGTCCATCATTGATGTATTCAATTAAAGGAACACCAAGATTTCCTCCAATAAATGCCTTTTTACCGTCCAATTTGTACATTTCACCCACCATGGTGGTCAGGGTGGATTTACCATTGGTTCCGGTAATGGCAATCAAGGGTTGTTCCAGTTCGCTGACAGCAATTTCAATTTCACTGGTGATCGGGGTTCCTTTGGCTTTGGCCATCTGAATCAGCTGATGATTATTGATATTCACGCCAGGGCTGACGACAATCATTTCAGCTCCCTGGAACGAACGTTCGGTATGTCCTCCTAATTCAAATTCAACTTTAAGATCTCCGAGCTCGCGAAGCGGTTCGCTCAGTTCCGTGCGTTGGCGTTGATCGGTGATCATCACTCGAGCACCTTGTTTGAGAAGATATTTAGCTACAGCCACACCAGAAGTGCCGCAACCCACAACCAATACTTTTTTTCCTTTGAACTTACTCATGTACTACTCTCCTTAATGATTAACGTAATTTCAGCGTCGCAAGTGTTGCCAACGCCAATAAGATTGAAATGATCCAGAACCGAACGATGACTTTGGGTTCCGCCCATCCTTTTAATTCGAAATGATGATGAATCGGTGCCATTTTAAAAACACGTTTTCCGGTCAATTTAAAAGACGCGACTTGAATCATCACACTGAGTGCCTCAACGACAAACACACCACCACAAAGAACCAGCAAGAACTCATTTTTGGTGATAACTGCACAAGTGCCAAGTGCAGCTCCCAAAGCCAGTGCTCCGACATCGCCCATGAAAACTTCAGCGGGATATGCGTTAAACCAAAGAAATCCAAGACAAGCAGCACCAGTGCTTGCTAGAAAAATCGACAGCTCACCCGCTCCTGAAACAAATGGAATTTGAAGATATTCGGCAATGACAAAATTTCCTGCACAATAAGCCAAAATCGCATAAGTCAGAGAGGTTGTTACTGTCGGTCCAACTGCCAAGCCATCTAAGCCATCCGTGAGGTTCACCGCGTTCGATGCGCCCACGATCACCAATGTGGCAAAAGGAATAAATAGAAGCCCTAGATCAACTGAAAAATCCTTCAAAAAAGGAAGCTTTAATAATGGAGGAGCATCCCTCAAGACGTACAGAATAGAGGCTGCAATCAGGGCAACCAAGGTTTGAGAGATGATTTTTTGCTTTGCCGTCAGGCCTTTTGAGTTTTTCTTGATGACCTTGAGATAATCATCCATCCAACCGATGAGCCCGTATCCCAATGTGGCAAAAATAGCGACCCAGACGTAATGATTAAAGAGATCAGCCCACAAGAGAGTAGAAACGGCGATAGAAGTGAGGATCAGCCCACCTCCCATGGTTGGAGTTCCTTTTTTAGACAAATGAGATTGAGGCCCCAACTCCCGAATACTTTGACCGATTTGTTTTTCTTTCAGCCAACGAATGTATTTTCCACCCAATAAAAGACAAAAGAGGATTGCGGTAACCGTTGCTCCAAATGTTCTAAAGGTGATGTATTTGAAAACATTGAAAACTCCAAATTGATCATGGAGTGGATAAAGAAAATAATTGAGCATTTTCTGAATCTAGCGATTTTCAGCACCTGAAGTCAAGAAGCTTGCTACAACTTATTGTAATAATAGAGCTTTGCCCTTAAAAACAAAACCCCCCAAGGATCGCTCCTCGGGGGGTTTCGCTCTATTCTTTTTAGATCAGATTAGAAGTTGTAAGACATAGCGATACGGCTGATCATGTTGTCGCCGAATCCGAAGTCAGAATTAGCAACAGATCCTGTACCCATTCCAAGTCCGCCTGCAACGTTGTTACCAGAAGCAACTAGACCGTCGATAGTTACATCACCAAAAGTCATACCAACGCCTGCGCCAACAGAAGTCAAACCAGCAAGTTTGTTGCTTCCAGATTGGCCAAGAAGAGAGTGACCGATAGATCCACGGATTGCCAACCAGCTGAGAGCTTGTGTTTCTGCAGCAAGAACAACCGGAATGTTGTAGCTCTTAGTAGTGATTACGCCAGCAACTTTATTAGTAGCGTAGTCAGCTTCCAAACGAGAGTACATGTGAGTTGACTTAGTCATCTCTTTGTTCCAACCAAAACCTGCACCCATGATGTTGTTAGATTGCTCAACAGCAACTGAACCTGGAGCAACATCGGTAATATCGTTTACGTTAGTTGCAAATTTACCGAAAAGGGTGAAGTCTTCGAAGCCGTAAGTAACACCAGCATCGATTTGAGTTTTACCTTTAAGTGCTTCAAGTGTTCCAACTTTAATGTTGTTAGAAAGACCAATAGTTGCGAATACAGCAAGGTTGTCTTTTTCGATACCAGCGCGCGCGCCAAGGTAAGAAGAAGAGTTTGCACCTTGTTTGTTACCAGCAGTGGTCAATGCAAGACCCCAATTTGCAAAGTTTTCACCAGCAAATTGAACTTCGATTGCACCTTGTGGAGCAACAGTTTGCGCTGAAGCAGCGTCAGCAAAATTGTCGGAGAAATTATTGAGGTAAAGAGCGTAAGTGTAATCACCAAAATTATTGATGAAACCACCTTGAGCAAATCCGCCGTTGCTAGAATCTGCACCATTGTTTGATGCGTTAGCATCGCCCAATTCAATGAAAAGTTTCTTTTTGTGCTTAACGATAGAAGCTGGGTTCAAGAACATGTTACGGCTGTCTTGGATGTAGTAAGATCCATTTTTGCCTTCCCCGAGTGCTTCGAGGCGAGCGCGTGATGCGAATGCTGGTGTTGCTGTAATTACCAAAGTAAGTACGAGTAAAAGGTTCTTCATATTGAGAACACTCCTTTTTTGTTGTTGTGGTTGCAGTAATACCACTATGGTTTTACCGCTAATTTATTTCTCAATGCTTTTAGGTTACGGCAGCAACCACGAATGTCAATTTTCACAGTTTTTTTAATCTTGATCACATTCATGAAATTGAAATGAACCTATCTTTGTTTGTTTTGCTTTTTTTTAAAAACACCTAAATTTCATAGGCTTTTGCGTTAACCTTCAAGCAGAAAAATGACGAGGGGTCAATTGACACGACATTTATACATAGTGAATCAATATTTCTTCTTTTGGGTGTTTTGTCGGCAAAGACTTCCACAATGAGGCTCAAAAAAAAAGGCCCTGCAAAAGTTTGCAGAGCCCCTTTTGGTATTTTTTCGTCATTTTATTGCGATAATTCAGCAATAAATGACAACCCCAGCTTGGCAAAGTGAAGCACGTGATTAAAATCGAGTTTTCCAATTACGTCACGGGTAGTGTGAATATCCTTGTTGTCAGAACTCATGGTTGCCTCAAATGGCATAATCGCGGGGTATCCCACACGATTCCAAGAAGCGTGATCAGAACATGCATAACCACACTGATCGGTACTCCACACCGCTTTGACATAAGTATCCATTAATTTTTGCGAAAATTTAGTAAGTTCTGGATTCGTAAAATCGGTCATGAACACCACTTGGTCTCCCGCACCTGGAAAACCAGTCATATCAAATTGCGCTACCGCCACCACAGAAGTGCCTTTTGATTTAAATGTATTGGCGATTTCCTGGCTTCCCAGAAGTCCCACTTCTTCCGCTGCATAGGTCATGAACATGAGCGTGCGATTCGGTTGAAAATTGGTATCAACCAGAACACGGAATACTTCTAGAATGGTCGCAACGCCTGTTGCATTATCATCTGCTCCGGGTGCATTCATTCCCGGCATTCCAAATCCGCCTTGATTAATGGAGTCTTCGTGACCACCAATCACGACAACTTCATTGGACTTTGGTCCTTTACCCAACATGGTCACCACGACTGATGGCTGAGACCAGCGTGGGTGCTCGAACATTTCTACTCGTACATCATTACGATTTTTAGCAATTTCTTTGAACTGTTCAGCGATGAAATAAGCTGATTTTGCTCCGGTTTCAGATTTATAAAAACGGTTTCGATAAGCGGAAAGATCGCTCACCATTTTGAACATGCGTTGAGAATCGAGAACTGAAAGGGATTGCTCTAGATAAACCTGTTGAGTCATCGGTCGATCAGCCAATGATAAAGTAAAGGCCTCAACAGAATTCAGAGGTTTTGCGCTCACTTTCATCTGGTGAGTCAAATCAAAGAACCCACCACAACGGCCTTTGCTGTGGGATAGTTCAGCGAGCTCCATCGCTTGCTCCAGCGTCATCCACTGTGGTTTACCATTGCCGGTGTCGATCAGGCGCTTTTCAGCGAGTTCTTCTTTGCTGAAAAAATCCTGCATTTTACTGTGTTGATGAGCAAATACGCTATTGGAAGCGAGGCTCAAAAGTGCAAACAAAACAATCCCTGTTGATTTCATATTTTCCCCCTCAAGAACATTCTTGTTCCTGAAGTGTCAATTTTTCAACGTGGTGTAAACTTTTGCAAGTTAAAGTTGCCGGGTGCAAGGGCAAGCAATCGAGCCCTAATAACGCTCCAAGCATAGAAAAGTAGTCAGACACCCCATAAGTTCTTTTTGAAATCTCTCTATAGTAAAAAAGGCGGCGCGGGCACGACAAGCGTCTGATGAAATTTTCTTACGGCCACTCTCGATTTCCATCACGGCATGAACCAAATCTTCAACAGTTTGATGGTTAAATAAAACACCCGTTTCATGCGTAACGGTTTCAGCCGCACCTCCGGCATTAAATGCAATCACCGGAGCACCAGATGCCATTGCCTCAAGAGGTGTGATTCCAAAGTCTTCCTTACCTGGAAACACAAACGCTTTGCACTCGGCATATAATTTTTCGATGAGCGCGTTGGTCGCCTGATCGCGCGTGATGAATTCGATATTGTTCGCACCTAATTTTTGTTTCAATTCATGCAAACGCTCTTCGTCTTGACCACTGCCTACAATCTTCAGGGGAAGCCCCAGACGCGCGAATGCCTCGATCGCCAGATCCGTGCGCTTATAAGGGGCAAAAGCCCCCACCATCAGATAAAAGTTTCCTGCGTTGCGCTCGTGCCGAAAGCGTTCCAAATTGGCAAAAGGATAAATAACTTCAGCTTTTCTTCCATAACACCGCCAGATTTGGTCGGCGATGAACTTGCTGTTGGCGATGAGTGTATCAATTCGGTCGTCTTGAGCGGTTCGACGATCCCACCACTGAATCAATGGGCGTATGATTAAAGCAATCCAGCGGAACAAAAAGAAAATTCGTCCTTTACCGAAATAGTCATCAAAACGGTCCCACATGTATCGCATCGGCGCATGAACGTAACTCAAATGGACTGCATGCGGATTCTTTTTCACTCCTTTTGCCACGCAATGAGAAGATGAAATGATCAGATCATAAGATGTCAGATCAAGTGAACGAATCGCAAAAGGCAAAATCGGAAGCAATTGGCGGTACTTGGAGCGGGTAAAAGCGAAACGATTCATCCAAGATGCTTCAACTCGAGTCCGACTCAGTTTTGCCCTGAGTGAGCCTGAAAGTTTTTCAGGTTCATATATCAAAGTGAACACCTCTGCGTTGGGAAAGAGATCAAGAATCGCTTCAAAAACAATTTCTCCGCCGCGCATGCCATTGAACCAGTCATGAACGAGCGCAACCCTCATCTTTGAGTAATCTTTTGATAAACTCCGTTGAATTGATTCCAGCTGAACACTCATGCGTCTTTATTTTTATGACGGGACTAAGGAATTGGCAAAATCTATTTACCCTGCATCTGTGGCAGGATGAGATCAGAAGGAAAAGAAGAAACCGTGAGAAGCTCACTGACAGAGTTGATGGATACATCAACATTCATCAAGGACCTGTAGTAAAGACTCTTGAGAGGTTTTTGGAGTTCCTTGTTATAACCGGTGAAAAAAGCCTGGCCGCCCGTTAACAGTGCAAGTTCAAGACTGAGTTGAGATGGCCCATACCCGAAATACCTTCGGTCACCATAGTCAACACGGTACCAGCCGTTCCTGCCACAAAGATAATTGCTGAAATGAATCGATTTCCAATCAAAATCCTGGTCTGAATATTCCTTTCCACGGATGGTCACCCGGTAAAGAAGTTGATTTGCATAGGCTGTGGCTGCTTTTGTAAAATTTGATTCAAACGATTGTTTACGGCAATCGATGTAGGAGACATCAGCCTGATCGAGCGGACAAGATCCGAAAACTTTTGAGTAACTCGATGTCAAACCAATCTGAGCTGAAGCGGCAAGGAATTTTTCTGCTTCTTTGAGAGTAGAAATCTTGCTGATCCGGAATTTTTCCAATGACTTCATCGACCAGAAAAAATTAACGAACCTTCTAGCGTGTCCTAGATCCCATGACAAGGAAACAGGCGATGGAACAGGCATCGGTGAGCCGACTTTTGTAATCGGAATCTTATCTTTTTCATGCAGGCTGCATTCGGCAGCATTTTTACAGCTCCACTTTTGTCCAGGAAACTCAGATCCTGAATAACCGGCATAATCATAGTCCTTCCAACCCAGCATTCCCCCCTTGTCGATCGTAACCAATTCCACATTTTCCCGATTCGGAATCTTGACCGTTTCAAACATCATTCTTGAATGCAAAAGCGTGATGAAATTTTCGAGATGAAGGAATAGTTTTTGCTCATCTTCGTTTTCCATCGGAAACAAATCCGGCTTCAAAGCATGAGCGGCCAGCAGGTGCCCTGT
>CAZZLF010000100.1:0-7026 GCA_964654965.1 uncultured Bdellovibrio sp. | reverse complement strand
GGCTAGTTCAGATTCAAGACCGCAACAAGAATTTCATCAATTTTTCCTACGATAAAAACGGACATTTGATTCAAATCATCGATTTTCAAAATCGAAAGATGGTCTTGAATTACAATCAACAAGGATTGCTTGAAAAAGTCGTTGGAGTAAGTGGAAAGTTCACCGCTTATAAATATTCCGCTGACGGACTTCTGATCTATAGCCGCGATGATACTGGGGTAGAAAATTCCTTCAAGTATTCAGAGGATAACTACAAGAATCTGGTGGAGATCGGTTATCTCAGTGAAAAGGATGCTAAAGGTAAGCCGACCAAAATGCAGATTGTCTATTATGGTCGTGAAAAAAACATGAGTGTGAAATCGGTAGTCAATGCCGATGGCACTATCAATGAATACGATTATCAGATGGATTCCAAAGATCCGGGGTATTATTCCGTAAAGGTTTTATTCAAGGAACCGAATGGAGCACGAATCACTGATTCGAAGTACGAATATTTCAGTAAGTTTCGCGCTGGAGGTGAGCCGTTTACTTCAAAAATGATTTCCATCATTGATGGCGATAAGACCGAAACCGTCTATGATGAAAAGTTGGGGTTTCCAGTTAAAATTACGAATGGAAATCGCGTGACCACCATGGAATATGACGTAAAGGGTCGGATGGTCAAAAAAGTGACTTCCTTCGAAACCACAGAGCTTTCTTATGACCCCGTAGTGGGGAAGCCGAGCAAAGTGGTTAAAAAGTTGAAAAGTGGAACAGTCCTGTCGAGTGAGTTCAGTTATGACAAAGCTTCTGGAAATCTGGTTTTTGCCAAGAATAACGAAAAGAAAAGCGTTAAATTGGTTTACGACAATCAGGGACGAGTCCGAGCATTGGTGGATCAAAACGGACGTCAATTGACCTTTAAATACAATGATATTTCAAAACCGATTGAAATTGCTGATGCCAAGCTGGGCGTGGTGAAATTCACCTACAAAAATTCCGGAGAGGTCGACAAGATTGAATCCAATGGCGGTTCAACGATAGCAATGGAAGTCATGAAGGCCCTTCAGTCATTGATCGATATTACTGCACCAGCGGGTGTAACGATGTCCATTTGATTTGACATGGATAATCAATTCAGAAGAGAATGGAGAGGTATGAAGTTTAAATCATGGATGATTTTAATGTTGATTGGAATGGGTTCTGCCCAAGCGGCTCAGGTGAACTCGATATCTGAACAATGCGCACAAGGGTGTTTCTGTATTCCTTGTTGCGGACCTGTTGTTTGCGGTAATAATGAGCCAAAAATCAGTAAAGCAGAGGCCACTGACGACTCTAATCCTTTATTGAATATTGGCAATGCGGATAAAGCTCAATAATCAGGTTCTTGGCCCCAATACACCTTGAACGACGCGTTGCGACTAGGCTATCCTAAGTCGCACCATGGCCATTTTTAAAGAGTTGGATGTTCTCGACTCCAATACGCTTCAGATGCAACCTCAAGTTACCCCCATTGCTCGGGAAAACCAGGCTCGACCGATTCTCCCTTCTGAAGCAAAAAAAATTGCACCCTTACGAAAACCGGAGTGGTTAAAGATACGTCCGCCCGCAGGTGAAAATTACACACAGATTAAAAAACTTTTACGTGATCGCGGTTTGCATACCGTTTGCGAAGAAGCGCATTGCCCCAATGTAGCGGAGTGCTGGTCCACCGGTACCGCAACATTTATGTTGGGAACAGAGGTCTGCACTCGAGCTTGTCGATTTTGTGCCATACAGACTTCTCGCCGACCACCACCTCTTGATCCTGAAGAACCATTTAAAATTGCGGAAGCAGTATCCAAGCTAAAATTAAAATATGTGGTTCTCACTTCAGTGGATCGGGATGATTTGCCAGATGGAGGCGCGGAACATTTTGCAAAAACGATTCGGGAATTGAAGCGGCTTGATCCTGATTTGATCGTTGAAGCATTAGTGCCTGATTTTCGCGGTGATTTAAATGCAGTGGAAACAATCGTAGACAGTGGGTTGGACGTCTATGCTCACAATATTGAAACAGTTTTTCGATTACAATATCGAGTGAGAGATCCACGCGCCGGTTACCATCAAAGTCTCAGTACTTTGTTGCATGCCAAAAAATATTCTCAATCCAAATCTCGGTTGAATAAGCTTTATACCAAAAGTGCTGTGATGTTGGGTTTGGGTGAAGAAAATGAAGAACTTCAGGAAGCATTTCGGGATTTGCGTAGTCACGATGTGGACGTATTGACGATCGGCCAGTATTTGCGTCCATCTTTATCGCATCTACCGGTTGAACGTTATTATTCTCCAGAAGAGTTTGAACAGCTTGGAAATGAAGCCGAACAAGCTGGTTTTTTATATGTAGCTTCCGGACCGATGGTTCGTTCTAGTTACAAGGCGGCAGAGTTTTTTATTGAAGGATTGATTCACGAAAGGAAATGAATATGGAATTCCGTTTACCAGAATTGGGCGAAGGAGTGAATGAAGGCGAACTCGTGAAATGGCGAGTGAAAGTTGGTGATGTGGTCAAAGACGACCAGCCGCTTTGTGAAATCATGACCGATAAGGCAACCATCGAAATCCCATCACCATTTTCAGGTGTGATCTCTGAGCTCACCGCAAAAGAGGGCGAAGTGGTGAAAGTTCACCAATTGATGCTTAAAGGTGAAACAAAGGGTGGCGCAGTAGCAAAAAAAGATGCTCCTGCCAGCTCTTCTTCGCATTCTGTAGTGACTGCTCCTGCACCGGTAGCTACTCCGGTTGCTACTCCTGTACCAGTAGCGACTTCTGTTCCGACCAAAAATAATCCTTCGGATGTTTTAGCGTCCCCATCTACTCGTCGCCTAGCGAATGAAAAAGGAATCGATCTTTCTTCGATTGTTGGAACCGGTCCGAACGGACGCGTTCTTCGTGAAGACGTTGAGACTTTTAAGTCGGGAGCTACTCGTTCTGTTCGTTCTCGTGGACCTCAACCGGTTGCTGCGGATGAGCGCATTGCGATTCGTGGCATGAGAAAGAAGATTTCTGAAAAAATGCGCCAGTCCAAGGACAAGGCTGCTCACTTCACTTATGTTGAAGAAGCCGATGTTACTGATTTGGTAAAACTCCGCGCTCGTGCCAAGGCGATTGGTGAAAAGAAAGGAATCAAAGTTTCTTTCCTTCCGTTTGTGATGAAAGCAATGGTTTCAGCGCTTCGGAAGCACCCTCGATTGAACTCCGTTGTGGATGAAGTGACGAACGAAATCGTTACAAAGCATTACTACAATATTTCACTTTCTGTCCAAACTGAAGATGGGCTTACCGTTCCGGTGATCAAAAACGTTCAAGACAAAGCGATCTACGAACTTGCAAAAGAAATTCAGGATGTGGTCGATCGAGCGCGCAAGAAGAAACTGACCATGGAAGACTTCCAAGACAGCACCATTACTCTGACTAACGCGGGATCCATTGGTGGATTATTTGCAACTCCGATCATCAATTATCCTGAAGTCGCAATTCTTGGCTTCAATAAAATTTCCCGCAAACCTGTGGTGAAAGAAATCAACGGTAATGAAAAAATCGTGATTCGTGACTGGACTTACTTCTCAATCAGCCTGGATCATCGAATTGTCGACGGTGCAGATGCGGCTGAATTCATGAAAACATTCATCGATTATATTGAAAATCCAGCCCTGATTTTCATGGAAGAATAATTCAGGTCAACCATTAGGAATTGAATATGAGTACAACACAGACAGATGTAGTGGTGATTGGTTCCGGGCCTGCCGGTTATGTGTGTGCAATTCGACTTGCACAACTAGGAAAAAAAGTAACAGTAGTCGAAAAGGCTGATGTTGGTGGTGTTTGCTTGAACCGCGGATGTATTCCTTCCAAGGCATTGATTCACGCGGGTACCATGCTCGATAAGGTTTCCCACATGGATGAAATCGGGATCAGCGTTACTGGCGCGAAACTGGATTTCAATAAGATGATGAACTGGAAAGGTGAGGTGGTGAAAAAACTCACTGGAGGAATCGCTCAGCTTTTGAAGGCAAATGGCTGTACTGTGGTTCAAGGCGATGCGAAATTCCTTTCTCCGAATACTCTTGAAGTGAAGTCCACTTCAGGAAGTCAGACTTACCAATTCAAGAATGCAGTGATTGCAACTGGATCTCGTCCGGCACAGATTCCGGGATTCGACGTCGATCAAGAGTTGGTTCTCGATTCCACAGGCGGTCTTTCCCAGAACGCTGCACCAGCAACCATGTTGTGTGTTGGTGGTGGTTACATCGGAATGGAACTTGGAACTTTTTATGCGAAAGTCGGAACCAAAGTTACCGTGGTGGAAGCCGGCCCTCAGATTCTTGGAATCGTTGATCAAGACCTTGTTCGTGTAGTTGAGAAAAACCTCAAGAAACGTGGGGTAGAGATCATGACTTCGACTAAGGTCAAATCTGTAAAAAAGAATTCCAAAAACGTAGAAGTGACTTTTGAAACCGCTGAAGGTGAAAAAAAGCAGACGTTTGATAAAGTTCTGGTGACGATCGGTCGTACTCCGAATTCAGAAAACCTTGGTTTGGAAAAAGCTGGCGTTCGCACCGATGCTAAAGGATTTGTGCCGACGAACAACAAACAACAAACTTCACAGGTTCATATTTATGCGATTGGTGATATTGCCGGACAACCACTTCTTGCCCATAAAGGCTCTAAAGAAGGAATGGTGGCAGCTGAGGTAATCGGAGGTTTGAATACCACCTACGATGTGAAGGCGATGCCAGCCGTGATTTTTACTGACCCTGAAATTTCATCTGTAGGAATTACCGAAACAGAAGCAAAGACCAAAGGATTAGATGTAAAAGTGGGTGCATTTCCTTTTGCAGCTAACGGACGTGCCCTATCGGTGCAAGAACCTGATGGAATGGTGAAAGTCATCAGCGATGCCAAAAGTGGCACACTGTTGGGTTGTCATATTGTTGGGGTTGAGGCTTCTAATTTGATTGCTGAGGCAGCTTTAGCAATAGAAATGGGTGCGAATGTTGAAGATCTTGCACTGACTGTTCACCCTCATCCAACCTTATCTGAAACCTTGATGGAAGCCGCTGAAGTTGCTTTGGGACACCCAATTCATATCTTCAAGCCCAAGCGCTAATCAATTTGCTTGTTACAACTAAATTCATGGAGAGGGTCTTCTGAAGAGAGGACCCTTTTGTTTATTTATTTTACACCTGTGTATCCAATGATTAAGCAGCCCCTGTAACGACATTGAACACCGGTTTTTTTAAATCAATCTTTTCATATATTTAACATGTTTTATTTAACGACACCCCGGTTGGCACGATAGATGCTTTTAACTAAGTAAAGTGGCACGTCAGTTCATAAATTGGTAATGAGAGCGAGTAAACTTTATGATGAGATTAATGGCGATTTTGGCGATGATTACATTGATGCCAGTGTCAGCTTTGGCTGAACAAAACAAAAATACTCCGTCCGTAGCTAAGAATTGTGCGGCTTTGAATCGCATGAAGGACCCATTTAATTCAAAAGTGAGTCTCACGCCTGCACCAGCTTCGAATGAAAATGCTGTACTAGCAAAATAAGATTTAACCTAACGGAATTGAAAAAGGGCAAGTTTTGTAACTTGCCCTTTTTTTTTGAAAACTTTTTGAATCAAGCCGTTATCGACGACGTGAATGACTTTTAATCACTTCATTTAACTTGCTTTTGTCCTCTTTCGAGAACCCATCCGCATCTTCTGCGGTTAGCTGCTGTTCAGCACTTGAAAATTGTTGGGTCACGTGGAGGTGACTGGAGTGTTGACCTCCTGAAATACGATTCAACCCATTCTCTACGTGTTGAGAAATGGTCACTCCTTTGATTTCAACAATATGGGATAAAACTAAAATTAAAAGTACCAATCCTGAATACTTAAATACACTTCCCAATGCTTGAACCATCTTAGGCAGCTCCTCCGGTTGAACGATCGGTTAAACTAACCTGATTCGATGATGCAATTACATTATTGAGAACCCTGGAAACTTCGTCTGTTTGAAAGGGTTTCATAATGTAATCTTTTGCGCCAGCGATGATGGCATCACTGACTAGGTTTTCCTGCATCATTGCAGAAAGAATAATCACCTTGGCAGATGGATTCAATTGAATGATTTTTCGAGTTGCCTCCACGCCATTCATGATGGGCATGACCAGATCCATGGTTACCAAATCGGGATTCGTTTCTTGAAATACATGAATTGCTTCTTCGCCAGTTTCGGCTTCACCCACCACGCGATATCCTAGATTAGTCAGAATTTGCTTCAAAGTTTTTCTGACAAAAGGAATATCATCTACAATCAGAACCGAAGTTGATTTTTTTTGCATCAAGCACCACCTTTGAATAGTTTACGATTCAACGATGATTCTTTCAATGCTGACACTTTCAATTCTTCGGCTTGAGGCTTCTCTAATGACAAAATGAATTTGACCTGCGGGAGTGTCAAAATAAAGTTCATCGCCATGCTCCGGAATGCGGGAAAATTGACGCAGCAAAAAGCCTCCAATGGTGTCGTAGTCGCCTTCAGGCAATTGCAATCCAATTTCCTCATTGATTTGGGATATGGTTGTTTTTGCCTTAACAGCCCATTTGTTCGCGCTTAAATCGCGGATTAGCTTTGTTTCAGGATCATCCTCATCCTGAATGTCACCGACAATTTGCTCAAAAATATCTTCTCTGGTCAAAATTCCGACGGCTCCACCGTATTCATCGACAACGACGGCCAACTGATGATCTTTCTCGATCATATTATTCAAAATCATTTCCAACTTTTGTGTCTCAGCTACGTAGTAGGCAGGTTGAATATAGTCTTCAATGTCTTGATCGAGATTAGCAATATTGATGACCGAACCCAATTCGATTTGGCCGATGATATTGTCGATCCGTTCATCATAAATGGGAATTCTAGAGTGCTTCTTTTGATCAAATAATTCAAAAGCCTCACGTAAGTTTGATCCTCGTTCCAACGCATCTACCTGTACTAATGGAACCATGTCGGT